>JAUYJZ010000061.1 GCA_030698465.1 bacterium
AAGACACGGATCTACCCGTTCTCCATTATGGGTTGGAGGAGGTGTTACCCACGGCCCCACAGCTGAGCGAAACTACAAGCGTCACCTCAACTCAAAGATGCGAAGAAAGGCCTTGCTATCTGCATTTTCTGAGAAGATTAGGCAAAAGCAGGTTATTCTCCTTGATTCCTTAAAGATTAATGAAGCTAAAACCAAGGAACTCGTACAAGTCTTTTCCCACCTTCCTTTAGAGAGAAAAAGCACGTTACTGGTGTTGCCCGGTCTGGAAGGAAACATTATTCGAGCCGCCCGCAACATTCCATATCTAAGTGCTGTGCAGGCGAGAGAGTTGACTGCTTTGGATGTGATAAGCTGCACCTATATCGTGCTTCCCAAGGAATCCTTGGCCGTACTTGAGAAAACGTTTGGGAAATAATTAATATGGCACTTGATTTTTTAAAAAGAATTGGAAAGAAAAAGCTGCAGGAGACGCCAGCAAAGGCACCCGAAGTAACGCCCGTGGCAAAAGCAAAAGTCGCCTCGCTGGCGACCCGCCAGAGAGGCGGGAAAACGGGGGGCGCCACTTCTTTGCCGAGTGTTCTTTTGAACCCTCATATTACAGAAAAGGCAACCCTGCAGAATGAAGGTGGGAGCTATGTTTTTCGAATTAATTCAAAGGCAACAAAGTGTGCAGTGAAGCAGTCGGTGGAATCTCTGTATGGAGTTAGGGTAAAGAGCGTGCGCTTGATTAAGAAGCCGGCAAGGAAAGTACGCCTTGGCAAGCGAGCGGGGATGAAACCAGGACTGAAAAAAGCGATGGTTCAGCTGCAGAAAGGAGAGAGTATTGAGATGATTTCAAGATAAATATATGAACCATTCGCTTCGCTCAGAACCATATATTTCTCACTAAAGCTCGAAATATGAAAGTTTCAAAAAAACAACCGGAAAAAGCGTTGCTGTCGCGCATCCGCAGGTCTGGAGGGAGAGCCAATACCGGAAGAATTACTGCGTGGCACCGAGGAGGAGGAGCAAGACGCCTTTGGCGCCAAGTTGACTTTGGCCAGGCGCATTTGGATATGCCAGGCAAAGTTTTAGCTATTGAGTATGATCCGAACCGCTCTGCCCATCTTGCTCTGGTGCAGTATGAAAATGGAGAGCGCTCATATATTTTAGCACCCCACGAATTAAAGGAAGGAGATGGGGTTGTGTGCAAGGATACAGCTGAGCTCAAGACCGGAAACAGAATGCGCCTTCTCAATATTCCCATTGGAACCATTGTTTATAATGTAGAGTTGGAGCCTGGACGAGGTGGAAAGCTCGCGAGGGGAGCTGGGGCTTCAGTCTCTGTTCTTTCCCATGATGCAGGGTACACGCATCTTGCAATGCCCTCTTCTGAGGTAAGGAGAGTTCCTTCTCAAAGTTTTGCTTCTGTCGGAATGATTTCTAACCCAGAACACCGGTACAAAAGAATAGGAAAGGCAGGGGCAAACCGCTTGAGAGGAAGACGGCCCAAGGTTAGGGGAACGGCGATGAATCCGGTGGATCATCCCCATGGAGGAGGTGAGGGAAGAACTGGAAGGGGTATGAAGCATCCCAAGACCCCTTGGGGCAAACCCGCATTGGGAGTGAAGACCAGAAAAAAGAAATGGTCAGACAAACTCATCGGCCAGCGCAGAAAAAAGAAAAAGAGAAAGAAATAGTTATATATGGCAAGATCACTCAAGAAAGGCCCATACGTTGACGAAAGACTTTTGGCCCGGCTCAAAGAACGAAAGCAGGGTGACAAGTCGGTGTTGAAAACCTGGTCCAGGAGAGCTACCATTACACCCGAAATGGTTGGGTTTATTTTTGGCGTGCACAATGGAAAAGAGTTTGTGGCAGTTCCGGTGACCGAAGAAATGGTAGGCCACAAGCTGGGTGAGTTTTCCATGACCACAAAGTTTTCTCGCCACGGCGGCAGGATGCAAAAGGAAATAGAGCAAAAAACAAGTGAAGGTCCGGTTGCCTCCCCCACTGCCGGTGAAAAGAAAACATTATGAAGGCAACCGCAAAACTCAAATATTTAAGAATGGCGCCGCGTAAGGTGCGTATGGCCGCTGACCTTATCAGAGGGAAGAACGTGAAGGAGGCCCAAACGCTGCTTTCGTTTGCCGCGAAACACTCTGCCTTGCCCGTATTGAAAACCCTAAATTCTGCGGTTGCTTCTGCAAAGAATAATTTCCAGGCGGATGAGGCAAACCTGTATGTTTCATATATTGCCGTAAATGAGGGACCGAAGTTAAAGCGTTATCGCCCCAGGGCGCGCGGCATGGCTTATGAAATCCAAAAGAAAACTTCCCACGTGACCATCGTGCTTGACGAGATAGAGCAGCGTACGGCGAAAACAAAGAAGAAGGCGGCGGCAAAGGAAATTTCTGGGGCTTCAGTTTCGACTGCAAGTATACTGGCTGCTCTGAAGCCTCGATTCCGACCGGGTCAAGAAATACAAAAAACAAAAGAACGACAGGGAGGCATGCCGAAAATATTCCGAAGAAAAAGCATATGAAATTTTATGAAATAAAATTTTGGTTTCCCCCGTGTCGGAAATTATTCAAAAC
>JAUYJZ010000020.1 GCA_030698465.1 bacterium
CAGGTAGCTATGCTGCCGCTGCCGCAAAGGGATGGTTGCGCACGGAAGGGAAAGACTACGTGGTGCAGGACGGTGACGTAATTGAAATTAAACACAGCTAGTAGATGTATTTGTCCACGAGAAGGCCGTCTTGGTCCTCAAGGGTAATAACATCATGGAGAGGACGGGCAAAGTCCTTTGCAGCATAGATATGCCACTCGTTTTTGGTAAAGTTTTCTTCCTGTGCATGCTTTTGGAAACATGCCTCATACGTGAAGTTGTCTCGAAGGTAGGAGGCGCAGGTTGGGTCTGAAGCGACTCTAAGGTTTTGGGAGTAGTCGGGAATCTGGCATGAACCAAAGCTGATTTCCTTTAAAATGAAGTCCTGACAAAAAGGGCCAAGGAAAGAAATCTCTTCCACGCTCGGCTTGTCAGGACAGGAAGAGGAGATGGAAAGTGGAAAAGAATAGTATTGTTTGAGGTATCCAAGACATACGTTGGGCTTAAAGTTGCCCCCGCTCCCAAAAGGAGAGGCGGCTCCGGAAAGCAAAACCCGGTCTCCTCGCTGGAGCATGATATCTTCATTGAAGTTCTGTGCATTCGGGTAAAGCAGCCGTATCCCTTTGCCGATATGATACTCCCCCCCGCTGCCCTTGATGGTCCACCCGGAAATGTTTGCCTGTTCTTGTGAAGAAAGTTTTGTCTGGAGACTGATGAGAAAGGGTGAAGAAGAAGTTGTTCGCTGGAAACTTCCAACGGTCACCTTCCCAAAGGAAGGAGAGACCTCTATTGAAAATGTTCTAGTTGCGGGGGTTGCGTCTATTTCCTTGTCTATCTTGGAGCGTACCTCAAAAACGTATTCATTCTTCCCAGCAGGAAGGGTGACAGTTCTTTGTCTACTGGAAGTAGCTTTCCAATCGCTGTCAACGCCCGCAACCCTTGTTTCAAAGGTAATGCGTCCTGCGGTATCGGCGGGAACAACCGAACCCTCAAACTCAAAGGCCACAACATTGTTCTCTTTTAGCAGAGTTCCTTCATTTGGTCCCTTGGTAATAAAGGTATCTAGGATAAAGGGAGGGGAGCGGCCTAAAGGTGCCTGGCCAATGATCGAGGGGGTCTGCTGAGCAGGGGGAGAGGCAACATCTCCGCCTTTTTGTTCCGGGAATAGGCGAAAGCTAGGAAAAGGGAGATCAATGCTATGAATAAGGTCACCTCCTGCGGTAACCGCAAACAGAACTATGAGAATAAGAATGGGTATGGCAAAGATTGGCATAGGTTTCTTTATTCTATGATATAATCCAGGGATATGAAAGTGACCTCAGTAAAAACCAAGAAGATCACTCAAAAGGATACCGATATTGTAAAGATTCTGGATACCTATCTTCCTTGCCTCAAGGATCGGAGTGTAGTTTCGGTAACCTCAAAGATTGTGGCAATCTCTGAAGGAAGGATGATTTTAGAAAAGGAAACAGACAAAGACAAGCTCATTGCAAGAGAGGCAGAATACTATCTTCCCCGCACCTCTTCCAAATATAATGTGATGCTCACGATAAAGGGGAATGCCGTGAACTTTTCTTCGGGCATAGATGAGTCCAATACCGGAGGATATTATGTTTTGTGGCCAAAAGATCCTCAAGCCTCTGCAAATAAAATTCGAGAGCATCTGGTAAAGAAACACAGGAAAAAAAATCTTGGTGTCATCATCACCGACACTTCTTCCGTTCCTTTAAGATGGGGCCAGCGGGGAGTGTTTGTGTTGGCACATTCAGGGTTTTCTGCCTTGAACTCATATATAGGAAAGCCAGATGTCTTTGGAAGGCCCTTTAAGATGACGTCTGCTGCCATAGCTGACGCTTTGGGAACTTCAGCCGTACTGGTTATGGGAGAGGGGGCAGAGCAGACCCCTTTGGCTGTCATTGAAGACATTCCCTTTGTGAAGTTCCAACAGAGGAATCCCACCAAACGAGAACTGGCAAAGCTCAAAATGCCTTTGGCAGACGATCTCTACGCCCCCCTGCTTAAAGCTGTGAAATGGCGCAAAGGTGGGTTCAAAACTTAACCGAACTAAGGTGTGGATAACTTAACCAAACCAAGGAAGAAAAGAGTAGTGGTGTTTGGGATTTTTGACGGGGTGCACAAGGGACACCGGAGTTTGTTTTCACAAGCAAAACAACATGGGGATGAGCTTATTGTTATTGTCGGAAGGGATTCCTCGTCTATACAATGGAAAGAAAAGAAACCAAAACATAATGAAAAGGAGAGATTGAAGCTTGTTTCAAAAGAACTAGGAGTTGACCTGGCGGTACTCGGAGATGAGGAGCAGTCCAGTTACAAGGTATTAGAAGAGCTGAGCCCAGACGTCATCTGTTTGGGGTATGATCAAGACTCTTTAGAGCAAGATCTCATTCTATGGTTGGCCCAAAAAGGCAAAAAAACCCCTCTTTTTCGCCTCCAGCCCTTTGAACCAAGTGTCTATCACAACTCTTTTCGGGCCTGACCCTAGCCGGGGCTCTCAAATTACCCCGTGGTGGAAAAATAGGAGGCGCCGAAGGTGCCGACGTAAGAAACCGAAGGTGTCTTAAGTCGGGGGTCGGGGTGATTTGGATTTTGAGGGGCGAGAACTCAACTGCTTGAGTTCTCGCGGGGTTGCGCGTCTCGCCTCAGGCGAACGGGAATAATGCAACCCCCGGGCCTGCCCAAAAGCACGGCGGAACGCCAATCGTGCTGGAGGGCAGGTACCTTTACAAAAGCCCATGCCAATGGTATCTTATCTTGATACGGTCACACAGTTTCCCCCGACCCCCCTTCTTTTAACAACCTTCGGTTTTTAACATTTTTCCACCACGGGGGACACTGAAAATGTCTGAAGAAATTTGGGCATTTTTTGTAAAAACTTAATGAGATTAAGTTTTTCACAGGAGGGGTCGGGAGGATTGGGTATCCTCCCGTGTAGGAAATTATTCAAAACCGAGGGTTTTGAAGGAGTGAGGAGATTTAATCGACGAACGACTTATGCATATTTCACTACAAGCAGAAACCTTAGGAGTTCTATTCGGTATCCCAGTTACCAATAGTTTAATTCTTTCTTTGCTGACAACCTTTCTTTTAGTTGGAAGCGGTCTTTTGGTTGCCTATTCCTTAAAAGTTATCCCTAACAAGGTTCAGGGGACGGCCGAGGTTGTCTTGGACGGCATTCTTTCCTTTATGGCAAGCACCCTAGGGAGCCTCGAGCAGGCAAAAAAGTTCTTTCCTTTGGTGGCCACCATTTTTCTATTTATTTTGGTAAACAACTGGATTGGAGTTCTGCCTGGAACAGGGTCTATTGGATTTTGGGAGCAAGCCCATGGAAAAGAGATCTTTGTGCCATTCTTTCGCTCTGCCAACAGTGATTTGAATACCACCTTTGCCCTGGCCCTGATTACCATGGTGGCAATACACCTCTATGGCGTAGCAAAGCTCGGCCCTTGGCGTCACCTTTCTAAGTTTTTCATCTTTACCAAGGGACCCATCTATTTTTTTGTGGGGTTGCTGGAAGGCGTGGGGGAATTTGCAAAGGTGCTTTCTTTTTCCTTTCGTCTTTTTGGGAATATGTTTGCAGGCGAGGTTTTGCTCGTCATTGTCATGGGTTTAGTGCCCCTATTGGCCCCTTTCCCGTTTTTACTGCTAGAATTCTTTGTAGGGTTCATTCAAGCATTGGTTTTTGCCATGCTGACCATGATTTTTTTGAAGATAGCAACAGCAGAGGTTGAACATTAAAAGGTCAAAGAGTTATATTAAATAAATCATACACACATGGAATTGGAAGCAATGAAATCTATAGGAGCTGCCTTAGCCATTGGGCTAGGGGCTTTGGGACCGGGTATTGGTATTGGGATTTTGGCTGGAAAAGCAATGGAGGCCATTGGTCGTAACCCAGAGGCATCCCAAAAGGTGCAGACCTCAATGATTCTTGCAATTGCGTTTGCAGAAGCCATTGCCATTTATGCCTTAGTAGTTGCCTTGATTATTAAGTTTGTGTAATGGCAGACCTGTTCTCCAACCTCGGCATTGATGTAAAACTCCTGGTGGCCCAGGCAGTGAACTTTCTGCTTGTTTTGTGGTTGCTGAACAGGTTTGTGTTCAAGAGGATACTTGGATTTTTAGAAAAGCGCAAACAAGGCATTGAAAAAGGCGTGGAACTAACTCACAAGGCCGAGCGAGAGATGGAGCGTATTGGAGAGGTGCGCCACCGGGAACTGGAAAAGGCGCGGGGTCTTGCAGAGGGTATTTTGGAGAAAGCAAAAGTTAAAGGGAATGATATGGAACAGGAGTTTGCTGCAAAGGCGCGGGGAGAAGCAGAAGTGCTTTTGCAAAAGGCGCACATGGAAGGCGAACGAAAGAAGCAAGATGTGTTAAGAGAAGCTGAGGCAGAACTGCGAGACCGTGCCTTTCAGCTGGCAGAAAAAGTGCTTTCAAGATCCCTGACTAAAAAGGATGAAGCTCTCCTACGGGAAGATTTGTTTAATGAAGTGAGACGCCATGGCTAAGAAAACCACACAATATGCCCTCGCTTTACTCAAAGCTTTAGATGGAAAGCAAGAAAAAGAGCAAAGGGTGAGAGTTGCAAGATTCAAAAAGCTCTTAAAGAAACGCGGGGATTTGCCGCTGTTGAGTTCTGTTCTGCAAGAGTTTTCTAAATTTTGGGAGCAGCGACAAGGGAAGTTGGCCTTTTTGGTATCTGGCGGCAAGTTTCCGCATTCGGTTTCAGCATCTATCAAAAAGACCCTTGTGGACAAAGGATATCAGTTAAAAGAAGGCGAGGATGCGCGACTCATCGGGGGTTCTGCGGTTTTTTTAGGAAGCGAATATTTAATAGACAACAGTGTTAAGGGGAAGCTGGAAAAGTTAAAGATACAAATGACTCCTCAATAGAACAATGGCAAAAGATCACATTTTTGATATTTTAACAGAAGAGCTTCAAGGGGGAAAAGTTGTTCTTGAAAAGGAGGAAATTGGGCGCGTTGTTTCTGTTGGCGATGGTATTGTTCAAATGGAAGGACTTCCCAATGTCGTGTTTTCTGAAATGGTAGAAATCACAAAATGGCCCGCCTCCGCTGAAGCTACGGCGGGCAAGTCTGTTCCTGCCTTAATTTTAAATCTAGGAGAATATACGGTGGGGGCTGTGGTCTTGGGCGAGGAGGCCAACATTACAGAAGGAGATTTGGTAAGACGAACAAAAAAGGTTTTATCTGTTCCTGTGGGGGAAGCCTTGCTGGGCCGCGTGGTAAATCCTTTAGGCGAACCCTTAGATGGAAAAGGAAGTATTGCGGCCCCAGAAACCCTGCCCATTGAGCGTCCTGCTCCCAAGGTACTGGATCGCCAAGGGGTCAATACTTCTTTGGCCACAGGGATCAAGGTTATTGATGCTGCCATTCCCATTGGAAGAGGCCAGCGTGAACTTATTATTGGGGATCGGCAAGTAGGCAAGACCGCTTTGGTTCAAGACGCTATTTTAAACCAGCTTAATGAACCAAAAGAAACGAGACCCGTATGTGTTTATGTTGCCATAGGCCAGAAAGCATCCAAGGTTGCCCAAATGGTAGAGGAGCTGCAGAAACGGGGAGCCATGGATTACACCATTGTGGTCTTAGCTGCAGCTTCCGATCCCGCTTCCCTATGGTATGTGGCCCCCTATGCCGGATGCAGCATGGGAGAGTATTTCCGTGACAAAGGCAAAGACGTTTTGATAATCTATGATGACCTTACCAAGCATGCCTGGGCGTGGCGCCAGATAGCCCTTTTGTTGAGAAGACCTCCTGGAAGAGAAGCTTATCCAGGAGACGTGTTCTATTTACACTCTCGACTCTTGGAGCGAGCTGCAAAACTTTCCAAAGAAAAAGGAGGAGGTTCCTTAACTGCCCTGCCTATTGTTGAGACCCAGTTGGGAGATGTTTCTTCATACATTCCTACCAATGTTATCTCTATCACAGACGGGCAGATTTATCTTGAGACCGATTTGTTTAGTAAAGGCCAGAGGCCTGCGGTGAACATAGGGCTTTCTGTGTCTCGAGTGGGAAGTGCCGCCCAGAGCAAAGCGATGAAGAAGGTTGCCTCCCAATTAAAACTGGACTTGGCGCAGTATCAGGAGTTAGCGGCCTTTGTGCAGTTTGCCCAGGATTTGGATGCAGGCACCAAAAAAAGAATTGATCGGGGAGCCCGCTTATTGGAACTCTTAAAGCAGGCGCAGTTTGAGGTGCAGCCATTTCAAGAGCAGGTGTGCATTTTGTTTGCCGCAAACGAGGGTTTTCTCGATGAGGTTCCTTTAGAAAAGGTGCGGGATTTTGAGACAAGATTTTTAGAGCATATGCGAAACAATGAAAGTGCGGTGTTAGCTGATATTAAAGAGAGTAGGGATCTGAGTGAGGAAACCCAAGAGAAATTAAAGACTATTCTCCATGCCTTCAAATAGACAGCTGAAAGCAAAACTTTATACGGTAAAAAACATTGGTCAAATCACCAAGGCAATGCAGATGGTGTCTGCAACCAAGATGAGGAAATCACAAGAGGTGGCCTTGAGAGCCAGACCTTTTGCAAAGGAAGCTTTGGCCTTGCTTTCAGACCTTGTGCAGCACGAAGAGACGCGAGAACAGAAAAGCATCTTTTTTGTAGAACCAAAAGCGCAAAAGATCTGTTTGATTGTGGCAACTTCAGACAAGGGCTTGGCAGGGAGCTTTAACAGCCAGATTCTGCGCCTTGCTTCACAATGGATGCAGCAGACAGAAGATGTGGATGTTGTTTCTGTGGGGAGGAAAGGCAGAGATTATTTCCGAAGAAGGGGAATAGTACCGGTGGCCGAGTTCTTTTCCTTTTCAGACATTGTTACTTTGCATGACGCAGCTCCCTTGTCAGAATGGGTCCTTTCGGCCTTTGAGAAGGGGAGATACAAACGAGTTATGGTTGCCTCAACACAGTTTTTCTCTGCCTTAGTGCAAAAGCCAGACATTCGCCAGATTCTTCCTTTAGATATGGAAGAATTGGAGGATGCGGTGAAAAATATCATTCCAAAGACCGGAAAGTATGCTGACTGGAAGAGTGAGGAAGGAGAGGCAGAGGGCCACTCCCACCTTTTAGAACCCAGCCCCGAGGATATTTTGCAGACCCTGGTACGGGATTTAGTTCAAGTGCAAATCCTGCACTATGTGTTTGAATCCAATGCATCTGAACATTCTTCACGAATGGTTGCAATGAAGTCAGCTACGGATAACGCAAAGGAGGTACAAGAAGAGCTCCAGCTACAACTCAACAAGGCTAGGCAAGCCTCCATCACGCAGGAGTTGACAGAGATTTCAACAGCAAAAGAAGCATTAAGTAAAGATTGATATGAACAAGGGAACTATTGTACAAATTATGGGTCCGGTGGTTGATTGCGAGTTTGAAAACCAGCTTCCCCTTTTGAATACTGTTTTAGAAGTGAAACGAGAGCAGGGAATACTTGTTTTGGAAGTGGCACATCTGCTGGGAGGAAACAGGGTGAGAACTCTTGCTTTAGATTCTACCGACGGCCTTAAGAGAAATGCTGAGGTCCTCGATACTGGAAAAACCATTTCGGTCCCCACAGGGCAAGGAGTCTTGGGAAGAATGTTTAACGTTCTTGGCCATCCTATTGACGGAAAAGGTGAGGTAAAGGGGGAGCTTTCTTCTATTTACCAGGCGCCACCAAAGTTTAAAGACCAAAAGACGGAACCCGAGTTATTTGAAACAGGAATCAAGGTGGTTGATCTTTTGGCTCCTTTCTTGAAAGGAGGAAAAGTTGGATTGTTTGGAGGAGCTGGTGTGGGCAAAACCGTGCTCTTGCAAGAATTGATTCACAATACCGCAAAAGAGCATGGGGGATATTCGGTGTTTGCCGGGGTTGGGGAACGCACAAGAGAGGGGAATGACCTGTATCATGAAATGGAAGAATCTGGTGTGTTGAAAAATACTGCCCTGGTGTTCGGACAGATGAATGAGGTACCGGGAGCACGTTTCAGGACCGCCCTAACCGGACTGCGCATGGCAGAGCATTTTAGGGATGAAATGAAAAAAGACGTTCTTTTGTTCATAGATAATATCTTTCGCTTTGTGCAGGCAGGGTCTGAGGTTTCGGTTCTTTTGGGAAGAATGCCCAGCGCTGTGGGATATCAGCCAACCCTGGCCACTGACATGGGAAACCTCCAAGAGCGTATTACATCCACAAAGAATGGGTCTATTACCTCGGTTCAGGCAATCTATGTGCCGGCAGACGATATTACCGATCCTGCTCCCGCCACCACGTTTTCTCATTTGGATTCTACCGTGGTTCTGTCTCGTGAGCTAGCTTCTTTGGGAATCTATCCTGCCGTAGACCCACTGGATTCCCGTTCTTCTGCCTTGGACCCGCGGATTGTGGGGGAAGAACACTACACGGTTGCACGCGAGGTGCAAAGAATCCTGCAGCGATATAAAGAACTCCAGGATATTATTGCCATTTTGGGAATGGAAGAATTGTCTGAGGAAGACAAGCTCACCGTGGCGAGAGCAAGGAAGATACAGCGGTTTCTTTCTCAACCCTTTTCGGTAGCCGCCCAATTCACGGGCAGAGAAGGAAAATATGTGCGAAGAGAAGAAACCATTCGGGGTTTCAAGGAAATCATTGCGGGCAAGCACGATGGGAAAGATGAGTCGGCCTTCTATCTTAAAGGGGGTATTGATGAGGTATGATGTTTCCACTATTAGTGTTTGCCGTGGACCGAGAGATATTCGTAGGGCAGGCAGAATCTTTGAGTGTTCCTGGAGCAGAGGGGGAGCTGGAGATTTTAGCTGATCATACTCCGTTGATTTCGCAACTAAGAGAAGGGGATGTGATTATTAAAGGAGAAGAAGGAAAAATAATGAAACTTCCCATTGCAGGCGGGGTGGTGGAAGTGAAAGACAAGGAAGTGATTGTTTTGGTGAATTTCTAACATATTGACATGGGATAAAAGCAGGTATAGAATCCGTGCTTGGTACCTTAGTCATTCTTAATTTAATAAGGAGAACCTATGACATCGGCAAAACATATCTGTACGGGAGCCGTTCTGCAGTGCATGGATTTCAGGCTCAGACGAAAGCTCGCCGACGCTTTAGAGAAGCACTTTCCTCAAGAGGATTACGACCTGATTTCCATTGCAGGAGGGGTGCAGGACTTGCTCAGAGAGGACTGGAGGGAATTTGTTTTCAAGCAGTTTGACCTTTCCCGAAAACTCCACGAACCCTCTCTCATTGTACTTGTTCAGCATGAGGATTGCGGTGCCTATGGAGGGACCGCAGCCTTCGGAGATTTTGAGCGAGAGTTAAAAGCCCACCAGGACGAGATCCGCAGAGCAAGAGTACTTCTTGAGGCGCGTTATCCGGAAACAAGAATAGAAGGATACTTGTTCCGTCTTTCTGGTGAGATGATTCCGCTTCACGAAGGAGAAACCCTTCCTTCTCTGACAGCTGAGGTACTCCACGAAGCTCAGTAGTTAGCCGAGGCAGACACCTGTCTCGGTTTTTTTGCTTTGAAAAATGTGGGCTGGCGAGGTATAATGAAAACACTAAAGGGTGGAGATAATAAATTTCTTAAGGACATACCAACAAAAATATGGCAGACGTAACCATTTATACCACTCCAACATGCGTGTACTGCAAGGCAGCAAAGGAGTTCTTTAAGGAAAACAACGTAGAATATGATGAAAAGAACGTTGCAGAAGATGAGCTAGCAAGAGACGTCATGATGGAAAAGTCAGGTCAATTGGGCGTTCCCGTCATTGATGTGAAAGGGAATATAGTTATTGGTTTTGACGAAAAGAAGCTTTCTGAGCTCTTGGGGCTGAAGTAAACTGCTTTACTTCAGCGGGCAGTTTAGGCGGAGCTCCTGCGGAGCCGTTAAAAACTGCCCCGGGTCGCCGGAGGCGAATACCAAAAATAGAGTTCTGGTGAACTGAATATGAATATTGAATTTCTTGGCTTTACATTAGATGTCATCGGAAAAGTTCTGGTCGCCTTTACCGCTCTTATGGTGCATCATCGGTTCCGCAAAGAACACAAGGTTGATGAGCAAGTGTTCCGGTCAATGCGGAGAGAGCAGGTGATGGGTATTTTAGGGATTATCCTGATTGTTGCAGGGTACCTGCTTCAGGCGCCCTTTAAGATATAGAATGGAACCTTTGGCTCTCATTATTCCAGCCTTCATAGCTGGCATTCTCACCTTTTTGGCACCCTGTACCTTACCTTTGGTTCCTGCCTACTTGAGTTTTATTTCGGGGGCCTCAGCTGCTGATTTACGAGATCCGGAAAAGGCGTTGCAGGCTAGTGCAAAAGTATTCTTCAATGGTCTGTTTTATGTTTTGGGGTTTAGTTTGATATTTATCATTCTGGGAAGCCTGTTTGGGCTTGGAGGAGCAGCCTTTTTGCAGTATCGTCCACTTATCACACGCTTTGGTGGAGCGCTCATCATATTCTTTGGACTTTTCTTGCTGATTCCTGCCCTCAATGTTCTTGTCGGGGGAAAGATTCCCCTTTCTCATATTCCTCTTTTTAACTTCTTTGCTAGAGACCGTCAGTTGTCTGTGACAAGAAGATTGAAACCCGGAAACCCCTTGAGTTCCTTTCTTTTGGGCTCTACCTTTGCCTTTGGCTGGACGCCATGCGTGGGCCCCATTTTAGCTGTTGTTCTTACTCTGGCTGCCTCTTCTGCAACAGTGGGAACAGGAGCATTTCTTTTGTTTGTGTTTTCAGCAGGTCTTGCCATTCCTTTCTTGCTGGTTGCCCTTGCAATTGGCTGGGCATCAAATCATTTAATAAAACTGGGCAAATATTTAAACTGGGTTTCTGTACTTGGAGGATTCTTCTTACTCGTACTTGGGTACTTCATGGTTACAGACAGCTTTGTGGTATGGCTTGGATTTATGTACCGAGCCCTGGATTTCATTAATTACGACGTATTGCTGGAGTATCTCTAAGGAGATAGAATAGGCTAATGCCCACAGTTTTTGTCATTCTTGGAGCAACTGGTGACTTAATGCGCAGGAAACTCATTCCGGCGCTCTTTCATCATTACCAGGAAGGGCTCTTGCCAAAGATGTTCCAGATTGTTGGATTTTCTCGAGATGTCCTTACAAAGGAGAGTTTTCAAGCAATGGTTCAAGAGATGACGAAAGCTAAGGTTGCGGCCCCGAAAGAAAAAATAGACGAGTTTTCCCGATTCTTTGTATATCAGCAAGGCGTGTTTGAAGAGAAGGAAGGGTACAAAAGCTTAGCTCAATTTCTAGGTATGCGAGACAGGGATTGGAAAACCTGTTCCAACAAGCTCTTCTATATTGCAGCCCATCCTCAGCATTACAAAACCATCCTCCAGAATCTGAAGTCTTCTGGTTTGACAAAGCCTTGCAGCCCAGAGGAAGGATGGACCCGTATTATCGTAGAAAAGCCCTTTGGAAAAGATCTAAAAACCGCCCAGGAGTTAGATCGCCTGTTAGGGAAATTGTTCCGAGAAGAACAAATCTACCGCATGGATCATTATCTGGGCAAGGAAACCGTGCAGAATATTCTTGCGTTTCGCTTTTCCAACTCTTTTCTGGAACCAGCCTGGAACAAGGATTGGATTGAGAGTGTTTGCATTCGCCTATTGGAAGCAGATGGCATTGGAGATAGAGGTATTTTTTATGATGGTATTGGAGCCTTCAGAGATGTTGGGCAAAACCATATGCTCCAACTCTTAGCCCTCTTTTTAATGGAAACTCCTTCTTCCTTTGACGGGGACGCGGTGCGACAAGCGCGGGCTGAAGTATTAAAAGCCCTGAAGGCTCCCAAAGGCAGTGCAGTGCTTGAGAAAACTGCCCGAGGCCAGTACGAAGGATATCAGGGGGAGCAGAATGTGGCTGCGGACTCAAAAACCGAAACCTATTTTCGCATCATAACTTCTCTTAACAACGCTCGATGGAAGGGTGTGCCCATTACTTTAGAAAGTGGAAAAGCAATGGAAAAAGATTTAGTGGAGGCGCAGATTACATTCCGACATCCAACCCCTTGTTTGTGTCCAGACAAAAATCGACACCAAAAAAATGTATTGCGCTATACCATTGAGCCAGATGAAGGGGTAAAAATGTCATTTTGGGTCAAGAAGCCGGGTTCTAAAATGCAGATTGAAGAACGCTCTTTCTCCTTTAATTATCGAGAGGCTTTCAAAGGGGATGAGTTTCAGGAAGCCTATGAACGTCTTTTGCTCAATATTATTCAAGGGGACCAGACCTTGTTCGTGAGTACTGAGGAAATCATGGCAAGCTGGAAGTTCGTTGATTCCATTGTGCGGGGCTGGGACAAAGCAAAGGTTCCTTTGGTATCATATCTGAAAGGCGCCCCTGTGATAGAAACTTAATAAAACTTACTCTCGGTAAGTTATCCACACAAAAACCGCCCGATAAGGGCGGCTATATTGTTTTTAAGATATGTTTTGTGCGGCCTTGGAGTTTGAAAAACTCCAATCCATGAATCTCTTTCTATGCCTGTCAACGCACCACTCGTCCTCTTTTTTAA
>JAUYJZ010000021.1 GCA_030698465.1 bacterium
AAAGAACAGCTTTCAGGGGATAATCGAAAACCCCTCTTTCCCCGTATATTGTGAAGTGCGAAGCTTAATCATATCCAAAGAATCTTGACAGGGGTATGTAATTTGCTATGATGCTGGCTATGCAGAGCAAGATACGAACAAATTATTTCTTTAGCTTTTGGTTTACCGGCTTTGCGAAGAGCACGGGGAGTTAGGCGTTGATATACCTTAAACTTCTAAACCGGCTCTTCGTAAAAGGAGCCGGTTTTTCTTTGGAGGGGGTTTCCGATTTACCAATCGGGATTCGCCACCAGGGAATACCTGGAAGCACATTCTAAGGAGGGTTTGTTGGATGGAAATGCTGCGTGATCAGAATATTGAGATGCTAGTAGAGATTGATCCGCCAGAAGCGTACCTCAGCGAGTTTCCGGTTGTACCCAAGGTAGCTGAGAATATAATGAAATTCCGTCGGACTATCAGGAATATTCTCTCCGGTCTCGATCAGAGGCTCCTCGTTATTGTGGGTCCCTGTTCCATTCATGATGAGAAGGCAGGTCTTGAGTATGCTCAACACCTTGCCAATCTTGCTCAAGAACTTCAAGAGCACCTGCTTATTGTGATGCGCGTGTACTTCGCAAAGCCGCGCACCACCGTAGGTTGGAAGGGACTTATCAACGAGCCAAACCTAGATGGCATAATGAATGTTGCGGAAGGCCTGAGACGTGCTCGTCAGTTTCTTTTGGAGGTTGCAGAGCTAGGCCTTCCAGCAGCTACTGAGTGGTTGGATCTTATCGACCCCCAATATCTAGCCGATCTGGTGTCATGGGGAGCTATTGGAGCTCGCACCACCGAAAGTCAGACGCATCGTGAGTTAGCCTCGGGTCTTTCTATGCCCGTGGGTTTCAAGAATGGAACTGGGGGTACTCGCTACAGCATCCAGATTGCCGTGAATGGTATGATTGCTGCGAGTAAACCACATGTCTTCAAGAGCACTAACACCGCAGGTAAGGTGGTTGAAGCTCATACAAAGGGGAACCCCGGCGTACATGCTATTCTTCGTGGAGGAGAAAGGGGGTCGAATTATGATTCTGATTCCGTCTTGGCCACTCTTGCTATGCTGAAAAAAGCAAACTTTCCGCCGCGGTTACTGATTGATTGTTCTCATGACAATAGTGGGAAGGATTACTCGCGCCAATCCGAGGTATTTCGCAATGTCCTGGAACAGCGTTTAGGTGGTAACGAGGGAGTTTCTGGCATGATGCTGGAGAGTCATCTGTTTGAGGGTAAACAACCCTTGAATGGAGGATCTGCGAGTCTTCGGTATGGAGTTTCTATTACGGACGGCTGTATCGGGTGGGAAGAGACCGAAGAACTTTTAAGGGAAGCTCATAGAAGGCTTGCTCAAAAGATTGCAATGCTCTCTGTTTAGGAAGAAAAAGAAAAGCTACCCTACTTTGTGAAGTAAGGGGGTGGCAAGAGGCGGAATCCTTTGGGATCTCCGCCTCAAATTGTTTTATGTACAAACCTTAGTTCCGGTAAGCTTTTCACAGGCGGGGGTTGACAATATTTTATTTATGACTATACTCAGAATCATCAGTATGAATTCTGCAAATCCCAACAATCAACTAGCGCTTGCGCTCCCAATCATTACATTGGTAGTCTTGTTGATTACAACCTTCAAGGGGTTGGGAGTGGCGCGTGCGTAGAGTATAGACTTAAAAATCGCATCTGAAGCCTCCCAACCCGGGAGGTCTTTTGTTTACCTTGAGGTTTATTGAAAGGTTTCCGGACATCCGTACATCCTAGGGAATACATGCCTTGGGATGTGCGGGAGTCCGATGCCACATGTGGCCGTAGTCCTATGGGAGTCAACTTGCTTCCATAAGGGACCGCAAGGATGCAAGGCGGTGGGGCGACAGTAAGACCTATACACTGTTTTGTGGCCTCGATCGGACTTTCCTGCGCAAAGCACATTAAAAGGGGAGGGGCTCTTGTGTTGAGTATTTATGACATCGAGAATCCGAAAGAGATGAGACATCTTGAGAGAACCATTCAAGTCGCAGACCTTATTGTTTCTCTTGCAGGAGTAGTTGCTTGCAAGGGTGCATACGACTCCTCGGGCCATTTGACGGCGCAGGCATTTCACTTGCGTCGGCTCCGTGGCTTTGACCCCAGCAAATATATCTACAACGGTTCTTGTGGACGTATTAGCTCAGTACAAGAAGAGTTTGATCCTTGTTCTGTTGAGGCGCGGGGCGAAGAAATCAGGTAGCCAGATCAGCTCTTTTAGAGAGATGTAGTAATCTCTGTAACTTGATGACAAGGAGAGGAGGGTGCGGTTTTGCACCCTCCTCATCTCAGCTCTTTTACAACTGCCCCACGGGCAGTTTTGTATTTATATCCATACCAGGTTTGCATCATTTTTTGTTTTATGTATAATACAAGCAATGCAGTCCAGTATATCCCGGTACACGTTTCAGGCAGATGTAAATTTCGCCCCTAAAGCGATTGTTTCTGCATGGAAAAAAAGTGGGGGAGTTGGCGCAGCAGACAGGAAATAGAAGAGGAAACACAAAGCAACACACTCCCCCCCGCAAAACAGGCGGGGGTTTTGCATGAAAGAGACTCGCCGGAAGGTACGCAGCAAATGAGTATTTCCCGGCGGCGCTCTTGAGATCAATGCAAATAAAGAGAGCCATGGTCAGCACATTCAAAGAAGGAGGGGTATTCTTGTATCCAAGATTTTTTCTTCACCAGGAGAGTGATGCTCTTCCATTCGCAGATCTTTTGAAGGGATACGGATTCTTTGTTCGGGTTGGAAAAGAGGCGGTTCTAGGAGAAGTTGCTCTGTATCATTACTCAGAGAGAAGGATATGGACGGGGGAAGAAGTCAAAGGGAAGGTGGCATGGGCAAGTCACAAACTGGTCCATGTTTGTCCGGAAGAGTTGTTGGCAACCCCATTCCTTGCAGAGTTCTATCAGAGATCTGTTGACGAAGGAACGAAACGCGCTCTTGTAGGGGGGATTCAGAGAATCCTGTTCTGGGTTCCTGAAGAATCTCCTACGTTTTGGGGAGGGATACCAACAGACTCTTGCCGCAAGAGAATGTTAGCAGAGTGGCTTCCTTTGGCACAAAAGGGGTACCAGGCTGCTCAATCGTTCGCCAGGAACGGCGAACTGCTAAGAGTTACGAACGTCTATTGGAGGATGGAGCACGACATTCGTTCTAGCACCTTTTTGTAGCTAAAATATAGCAAACAGCTGTATATCAAGGCGGTTTTCCAGAATCTGGGGAACCGCCTGTTGTGTTTTAGGGGTGTTTCTTGATTCTAAAACGGCAAAAACAAAAGTTCAATACTACATAACATTATACTTTTGTCTCAATGCGCGTGCTGGGCTTGTGCTAAGACGGATCTAGCAACCCTGTTTTGGAAATACTGTGTTTTGTGATAAAACGTTAGTGATGTTAATAGATTCACACTGCCATCTCAATTTCCGCGCATTTAGAGATGACGCGGACAAAGTTATTAAAGAAACACTCAAAGCGGAAACATGGATGATTCTACCTGGATCTCAACGCTCAACATCAGAGCGGGCGGTTCATATTGCCGAAAGTTACCCCAAGGGCGTGTATGCCGCCGTGGGCTTGCATCCGGTGCATTTAACACAACGAAACATTACGGCGCAAGAGGTGCAGGCAGGAGCTACTACAACT
>JAUYJZ010000026.1 GCA_030698465.1 bacterium
GGGACGACAAAAAGCATTACTCAATCATGCAAAAGAAAAGATTCTAAAGTTCATAGAACAGCTCAACATCCTAATTCCTATTCAAACAGCACGCGATATGAAACTGGAACCCAGGGGGATTACCATGGTAATCACCAAGAAATAATTGGACCCCTTTCTTTAAAAGAAAGGTGCTCCAACCTCCAAAGAACTCCAAGGTGTTGTTCAGAAATTCTCCTCCGGGACCTTATAACCCGCTCGTCGAATTTCTTCACAACAATTAATATGGCAAACAAAAAAGCGAAAACAAGAAACTCTATTACAAAGCGCTTCAAGTTCACGAAAAGTGGAAAGATTTTGAGACGTTCTGCGGGACAAGATCACTACCGGACCAAAAAAACTGGGAAGCAACGACGCCAGATGAGGAACTGGACCAAGCTCAGTGTTCCTGATGCAAAGAAAATTAAAAAACTGGTGACTTCCTAACATGGCACGAGTAAAGCGAGGAACTACTGCAAAAAAGCGGAGAAAGAAGGTTTTGAAACAAGCCAAGGGATTTCGCTGGGGACGAAGTAAAAAATATCGCCTGGCAAAAGATGCTCTGCGTCACGCCTGGGAACATTCATTTCGTGACCGAAAAACTAAAAAGAGGGCATATCGGAAACTTTGGGAAGTAAAGATTTCAGGAGGCGTACGTGAGGAGGGCCTAAGCTATAGTAAGTTTCTCCCGCTGCTAAAAAAACAGGGTATTGCCTTGGACCGAAAGATACTGGCAGAACTCAGAGAAAAACACCCCACAACCTTCAAAAAATTGGTGGGGCAGGTAAAGAAGAAATAAGAACCTTGACTTCTAAAGAAGTTAACAAAAGCAGGACTCAAGCGTCCTGCTTTTGTTTTTCCAAAAACCGCTGGGCTCTTGAAAGAATCCTACGCGCATTGGCAAACTTGAGTTTTTTCATGGCCTGCTCAAAGGGCAGCCATATGAACCCCTCGTGCTCAAAGGAAATCTTTATCTCTTTTTTCTTGGTAAGAACCAAAAAGAACACTACAGTCTTAAAGACCGTTTTGTCTTTCACCCGAAAATAGTACTGGATGCGCTCTTTGAATCCAGGGAAAAAGGAAATCTCTCCGATTCCGGTCTCCTCTTCAATCTCCCTGGCGGCTGCCTGCTGTTCTGATTCTCCCTGTTCCAAGTGCCCCTTGGGGAAATCCCAATACTCCTTTTTGGTGCGCTCGCCAGTAGGATAGTGAAGCAAGAGGTAGTGGGGCTCCTTTTTCTCTCTTCTGAATATAACGGCTCCTGCTGATTGTTCTTTTGGCATAGTTCGCTATTGCTCACCACTGATTGCCGCGGATAATAGCTGATGCCCGCCGATAATAATCAGCGGAAATCGGCCATAAATCAGCGTAGATCAGCGGGAGGCCTTATTGCTTTTCTTTAACGATATTAAAAACTGTTTGACGTCTTTAGTATTGACAACATCCGATGCCTTAGCCCAGGCGCGTCTTGCTTGCGCAATACCGAATTTCAAAAACTCAAAGTGGCTTTTATCGTGGGCATCAGAGTCAATGCTTATCTTTATTCCTGCCTTTATCACTTTTGCAATGTTCACATCACTCAAATCCATGCGGGAGGAAGCATTTGCCTCCAAGATCGTACCGGTTTTCTTTGCCGTTGCGATGATTGTATCCATATCCACCTTGTAGGACTCACGCCTTAGCAAGCGCCTCCCAGTAGGATGAAAGAGAATATCCACATTGGGGTTCTCCATTGCCCGCACAATCCTCTTGGTCATGTCTTTTTTTGACATGCCAAACAGAGAGTGCACTGAAGCCCCAACCACGTCCAGCTTTAAAAGTACCTCATCTGCGATGTCTAGCGTGCCGTCTTTTCTGATGTTTACCTCGGCCCCTTTGAGAATGGTGATACCAGGAATTTTCTTTTGTATTTTGTCTATCTCTGTCATCTGGCGCTGCAGCTTCTTTTCGTCAGCCCCTCCTACCATGGCGAGATCTCTAGTATGGTCGGTAATGGCAATGTATTGGAGTCCCCGTCTCTTAGCCTCTTTTGCCATTTCCTCAATAGAGTGCTTTCCATCGGTCCAGTTGGTCTGCACCTGCAAATCCCCTTTCAAAGAATCATAAGGGAGAAGCTTGGGGAGTTTCCTCGCAAGAGCTGCCTCTACCTCTCCACGGTCTTCTCTGAGCTCAGGCGCTGGGTACTGCATGCCCAGGGCCTTGTATACTGCCTCCTCTGTTGCGCAGGCAATACGCCTTTTTCCCTTAAAAAGCCCATATTCTGACAACTTCAGTCCCTTTTTCGCAGCCAGGGTTCTCACCTTCACGTTGTGCTCTTTGGAACCGGTAAAGTACTGGGAAGCGGCCCCAAACACTTCATCTTCAAGAACCCTCACGTCTACATCAAAGCCTTCTTTGCTTCGAACCGATGTTTTGGTTTTCCCTTCCCCCCATACCTTCTCATGAGGAACCATACGCAGAAAAAAATCCATAACTTCTTTTGGCTTTTTTGTAGTCACCAAAATATCTATGTCCCCAATGGTTTCCTTCATTCTTCGCAGAGAACCGGAAAGAACACTTTGCTGTACCAATCCTGAGGCGTTCAACTCCTCCACATACCTTTGCGCAATGGGGTAGATGTCGTGAAGCAGCCATCTTCCCTCAAAGCGCTTCAGGAAGCTGATACCCCGCAGGATATTCTGCTCTTTTTTTGCTCCAAATCCGGGAAGCTTTGCCACTTTTCCTGCTTTTGCTGCGATTTCCAGGTCGTTAAGATTCTTTATCTTGAGTTTCAACCACAGCTCTTTCACCGCTTTCGGCCCAATGCCTTCCACCAGGGTAAGCTCTTTTGAGTTAACTGGCATCTTTTTCTTGTATGCCTTTAGCTCTTTTATTCCCCCCGTCTTGAGATACTCTTCCATCTTTTCTGCAATACCCCTGCCCACCCCAGGGATTTCTTTGAGCCCCTTGAGCCCTTGTTTCAGGTAGATTGCCTCAATATTCTCGCTGAGTGTTTCCATTGCTGAGGCTGCCCGCTCATACGCCCGGGGTTTAAACGAAACATCATCCATCTCAAGATAGAAGGCGAATTCAGAAAAGATACGGCTAAGTTCTTGATTTGTCATTATGAAAATAGTTTTTGAAACAAGCGTTCAACCTTGCTGAACATAAGGCGCTGGAATAAAGATGCCCCCAGACGGAAAAACAGAATAAGCCCACCGAAAGCAAACACAAATTCCGCTGCCCTCACCAAAAAAGCAAAGGCGGCTCCTGTGTGCCCTTCAAGCCCCAGAGACTGGAATGCCAAGACCTGTAGCGCTTCATGCGAACCCAGCTGCCCGGGAATGGGTACGAGTAAAGAAAGGAAGATGAAGCCGGTAATGGCAACTGCGGGGAAAAATCCGATAAACTTTCCCAGAAACCCAACCAATACGAGCGTGCGCAACAAGGCGAAAGAAACCTTTGCAAAAGATAGGAAGATTCCTTCCCAAAACGCACGATTCCTTAAATTAAAGAAGCGTAGGAGCTCTTGTTCCATTTCAAGAAACCCATTGGTTCCCTTGAGGCGTGGGAAAAATATCCTCACGATGCTCTCTTTTCGATGGGATTTGAAGTAAAAAAAGGCAAGAGCTAACGCCAACATCCCAATACCAGACAAGATCCACCAAAAGAGGGTAGGGATAAGAACGCTCTTTGAAATAAGAAGAAATGCAATTCCAGCTCCCAACAAAAGAAGGTACATAGTGACCTCTAAAATCCGCTCAACAACCACAGATACAATAGCACGAGGCAGAGGGACTTGATGGAACTCCTGGAGGGTATAGGAACGAAATAGTTCATTCCCAAAGAATGCCATGGGAAAGAAAAAAGAGAGGGAAAACCCTCCAAGATATTGCTTGAGCAAAGAAGAGAACGGGACGTAATATCCCTGATGGCGCAGAATTTCTCTCCAGCGCAGAGCTCCCGCGCCAAGCATCAAAAGGGTGAATATCAAAAGCAATAAACCCTTTCCTCCCCAAAACTCTCCAGCGGCCTCCCAAACCTCGCTCCATCCCACAGCTCGCACCACGAACGAGAATAAGATAACTCCCAAAACAAGAAATGCAACAAATGCCAAGAGCTTTCGCATAATCTGATATTATACCTCCCACCTCTCTTTTTTTCTACCCACAAGAGAAAAGCCGCCTTCGTGTATCTTTCGATAACAACAGAAAGCGGCTTTACATAGGCACTGCCTCGCAGGTTCTCTGGCACTCCACAAGAACTTCACGGAGCCCTTCAACCGCTTGAACGTAGCGGAGCACGGGAGCGAGAACACTCTTGTATTCTGGAGGAACCTCCCCGCCCCGCAAGAGCTCACGAACTGCAACAAGGGTTTTTAGGTTCCCTCCCCCAAGCTCAATATTCCAGCGGATATAGGACAACTCGGACATCGTACCAGCACTAAGTCCTACACACACACAAAGTTCTGGTGTGGAGACCACCTCCAGATTTGCGGCAATCCAGCTGGACGGACGCCTAAGTTCATCTGCTATCTGAGCAAACGGCTTTGCGTGCTCAATGGACCAAAGTTGGCCTCGACGAGGCAAGAGCATGACAAGCTTTTTGCCGCCGTGCTCCTTGTAGCTCTGGGCTACTGCATACAGCATTCCACCGTCAGCATTCACCCAAAGCTCTTCTCCCAACCCTGCAAGTATCTGCCCCACCAAAGCTCCTCGTTCAGCCAAGACTTCCTGCGAACGACCAAGAAACTGAGCTAGCTGGCGCATGTCGGTAGGTCCGATAACACCGATTCTCATTGCTCTCACCTCCTTTCTGGCTCAAAGCCAAGATTTGCCGTCTTGCATCCACCCTTGGGTGGTACTTCGTACAAAGAACTACCCCTTTCGCCTCTTTCTTTGCTTCTTTCCCTGTAGCATACTTATCTCTTTCCTTGAAATGGCCTCAAGGAACGCATGAAGGTCTTTGTCTGCAATCACTTCATCTGCATGTTCCCACCAAGGTTGTGTTGGAAACTTACTGTCTTTTTCAAATTGTTCAAACGCCTCCAAAAGGTTCTCTATGCGATCAACCTGCAACATAAATTGTGCCTCTGGGCTCTCCATTTTTTGATAGTCGTCCCACGCTGCCAAGATCTCGCGCTTCACACCAGGGGAAAGCTTTGCGGTGAGTTTTCGGATTGCTGCCTTCTCTTTTTGGAATTTTTCTGTGTACCGTTTCTTCTTTTCCTGAAGTGAAAGTCGTCTCCATCGCCATGCAAGTTGGTGCTTGATATCTTTCTTGGAGAAAAGTCCTTGGTATGGAGTGATGTCGCCCGTATATACCTTACAGAGGTCATGCACCAATGCAAGCTTCATTGCCTTGGCCAAGTTCAGCTTCTTGCCCTGCCCCAAAAGCCATATCATTAAAGTCAGGCGAAACGTGTGGTCGCTG
The DNA here is from genome assembly GCA_030698465.1 of bacterium. GTDB lineage: Bacteria > Patescibacteriota > Minisyncoccia > Minisyncoccales > UBA10102 > 01-FULL-49-22b. Next base: position 5,431 of record JAUYJZ010000026.1, read on the forward strand.
GCACTGTCTACATCTTCTGGTTTAACACCATAGTACAAAACGCCCTGACGCTTGATAGTACGGAGCTCGCGAATGGTCCTCAGAAATTGGAGCAAAGATTCCATATACTGTTAAATCTTAGAGAATCGTTTGAGAGCAGTCTTAAGTTCCTCCATATTCTTACAGTATAAGAGAATGTCCTTCACTTCAACCTCAATCTCCGGAGGGATTCTCCTGCCTCGAACCAAATCCTGCATCACAACCAGATGTTTCAAGTGGCCTCGGTTGAACTGGCGGTTCCATTTTACATATGCTAACTCACTCAGGGTCCCCGAGCTCAGTCCAACACAAATGCACACATCCGGGGCGGAAACAACTTGGTAGTTTGTCCAAAACCAGTTGGGCAGCTTCTGTAACTTATCTGCATGCTTGAGATGGGGCTTTGCATGCTTGTTTGGCCATGGTTCCCCTTTTGTGGGATAGAGCATAACAAGCTTTTTTCCGCCTGCCTTTTTATACGCATGTGCCACAGCACTCACCATGCCACCATCACTGTTGACCCAAACCTCGCATCCCTTCGAGGCGAGCACTAAGCCAATCTCCTCTGCCTTTTTCAAAAAAAAATCCTCTGACTTGCCGGTCAGCTTGCTAAGCTTTTTCATATTGGTAGGGCCAATGATGCCTACTTTAAGTGTCATATGATGGGAGAAAAAACCAAGGGGGATAGCCCTTGGATATTATTATAAAACGCGCAGAGGAACAGGATATCCTGACACTCCTTTATGGGGAAACATATTTAACCTTAGTAATGCGATACACGGTCTTTTGAGGAGAAGACACAACAACCTCTTCACCGACTCTCCTTCCCAGAAAAGCACTCCCCACTGGGGATTCATTGGAAATCTTTCCCAAGGAAGGGCTCGCTTCAAGGGTCCCCACAAGCTCAAACTCATCAACTTGCCCGTCATCAACCTTCACGGTAATGCGCGCTCCCAAATGCACGACGTTTTGTTCCTTTTTGGGTGGTGTTGTAATAAGCTCTCTATTTTTTAAGATAAGCTCAAGCTCTACCAGTTTTGCCTCAAGCAAACTCATATCTTCCTGGAAAGCAAGGTAGTCAGGGTTCACCTCTTCTGAATGCCATATACTAGGCACGTCGTCCCCCGTGGTTTTCTTTTTTTTGAACTCCAAGAGCTGCTGATAATCTTTTTCAAGCTTTTGGAGTCCTTGTTTGGTAACGTAGTATTTAGTTTCTATCATAGTAATGTTGTTCTTGAAATGAAATCTGGCCCTTTGTGGGGACCAGATTTATTGACATTTCTCCTCTAAACGCTCTCTAATGGGTCAATAAATCCGGCCACGTACTTTCTTGGCACAAATCAATCCTGCAAAGATTCCTTGATAATGATAGTTGGTTCTCATTGTATTGTATTTATGAATCCCCACTGGGGATTTTCATTGTATGCCTACCCAATAGCCTTGTCAAGGGCGCTTAGTTTTCAAAGGTGTTTTTGGCATTATGCTTTGAAAACCAAATGGGATAGGGAGATATTCTTTCGTTTCTATGCTCTTATACTATCCTTTAGAATAGGCGAACTCCGATATCCTGTCAAGGGCCCTCCAATGATTTCCCCCATTTTATCCACAGGCCCTACAAAGAAGGGAAATAAATCTTGGGGACAATAGGCAACTCCCCTATTGTGACATCTACTCTTTTGCTGCCCGGAACCGCGTGAATTTTGTTTGCAATAAAGTCTTCAATATGATGGAGGCTCCGAACTAAAATATCCACATTTAGGGTTTGCTTCCCAGACATCTTCACTAAACGGCATATTTCTGGAGAGTGTTCCAAAACCTCAATAAGTTTCTCTAATGCCTTGGGCTCGGCCTCAACCTGGATATGGGCAGACATGGTATAGAATTGGTCAATCACCAGGCCTCCCTGAATCTTAAACGCCTTCTCCTTGATTAACTTTTCTACCCTGTTGCTGACTGCCACCGCACTCAAATTCACTTTCTTCCCAATATCTGCAAAGGATGCCCGTCCGTTCTGAATAAGATACCTCATGATTTTTAGGTCAAGGGCATCAATAATATCTAAGCGCCAAACTGTCTCTGCAGCATACTTCCCTACTGAAAAATCTGCCAGGCCAATACGGTCAGAATACACGGCGAACTTAATGTCTTTAATCCCGAGGCGACTCTTTCGCAGGCGAAGTGCTTCTAAGGATCTTTTGTATCCTTTCCCTGTGATAATGTCGTTGTCTACAACAAGAACCTTGCGCTTTTTTAGCTTTTCTTCTTCCAGCCCTTCACCGTCATCTTCCATGGTAGTAAGAACGATATTCTTTTTCTTTTTCTTCTCTTTCAGCCAATCATACAATCCTACACCGTAAAACGCTCCGTCTGGACGAAGATAAACAATACAGGCATTCTCCTTGCCAAAGTAGCTTGCAACCTTTTCACCGGTTGCACCAATAAACTCTTTAATGGGTTCAAGTTCCAAGAGATTGCTCATGAGGACAAATGATGTTTGTAATAAGAAATGATTTCGTCTCTCAGTTCGGGGTTTGCTACAGCCACAAAGAAAGGTACCCTTTCATGTTGCTTGCCCGGAATAAACTCATAATCTTTCCAATTGCCATCTTTGTCAACCTCTCCTATGAGGCATCCAGCTTTCTTGGCTATTGCAAACCCGGGGTCAATCTCTGACCTGGGTTCATCAAACATAATGTAGGCATCTACCTGACCTGCCGCAAGATGCCCATAGATATGGGCTCCTCCAAAAGGATACAAGAGCCCTCTCTTGTGCATGCCTTTCACCAAGTCTCCAAACACATCAAGAAACTTGGGAGAGTATTGAGAACTCATAATGTACGAGGCCAGCACAATGGGTTCTGCGAGAGATTTTCGAGAAGAGGGACGAATAGGAGTCTTTTTGTCATTCTCTAGATCAAGGAGAAACACACTTTCCCCATCATGAACATATGCCTTGTTATTGAGAATGTCTCCTATGGCCCCGCACAAGAATTCCTTTTTTTCATCAAAAAAACTTAGCACAGTATACCAGCTATGTTGAAACCCCCACAAAAAGAGTACGGAGTTGTCAAAAGGATCTAATGATCCATAAAAGTCGGGGTGCTCTCCTACCACAATATCTCCGTTTTCGGGTTCGGAAAACACCGTGGCACTTTGCCCGTATTTCTCCAGAAGGTTTTTCAAAACAACCTCTCCTACACGGTCAATCTCAATCTCAAGGTCGTCTGGCCTATTGATAACATCTCCCAAAACCTTGGTCCCTCCCCCTTGTGCTGCAATCGTTCGCACCTGAACAATGGTTTCTTTGAGATATTCAATGAGTATGATTTTGATTTTGTCAGTTTCCATATCCTGCTCATTACAGACTTTTCCTACTATACGCTTTTAAAAGCTTGTGTCAATTATACCCCCAAGATCTGAGAATATGCCTTGATAAATCGCTCAGTATCCTGTAAGGTCCCAACGCTTACCCGAATGGTTCCAAGAGGATCTTCTCTTGGCCTCACCAAAATTCCTTGCCTTTTTAACTGTTCTACAATATTCTCTGGGTGTGCAGGCGCAATTAAGAGGAAGTTTGCTAAGCTGGGATAAAACTTCACACCATTTGACTGAAAGAATTCTTCTAGTGCTGGCCTTGCCTCTTCCATAACTTCCCGGATGTATTCTTGAAAATATGGGAGGTCTGCAAGCGCGGCCTCAATGGCAACCCTCGCAAACATATTTACATCATAGGGTCCTCGGATTTTCAAAAGCTCCTGGATATTGCTCTCTTGACTAATAACATATCCTGCTCTTGTAGAGGCTAGCCCAAACTGCTTTGAGAGCGTCCTTGTGAGAAAAAGGTTGTCAAACTCCTTCACAAAGTTCTTTGCGGTGATGCCCGAAAACTCAAAATACGCTTCATCGTGCAAAACCGCCACATCGTGCTCCTTTGCTTTTTGGAGAAGTTGGCGCAGTTCTCCCTCTACTATTGCCCCTCCCGTAGGATTATTGGGGTTACACAATACCAAAAGCCGTGGCTTTTGCTCAAGTAGGGAAAGAACCTCTTTGGTTGGAAAATCAAGATTTTCCCCGGCGTACCTGGGCTTTTGAATTTCTGCTCCCTGCAAGGAGGCCGACTGGTATTCCATGGCAAAACTGGGAGAAGGGATGATAACCGTGTCTCCCTTCTCCACAAAAGCTCGCATGACAGTATCAATGCCTTGATCGGATCCGTTGGTAACCAGAATTTCTTCTGCTTTGCAGCCTGCATACGATGCAATGGCCTTATTGAGGTTGCCGTATTCTGGATACACCTGCACCCTTTTGGATTCCACAAAATCATGCAGCGCCTGCTTCACTGCAGGAGAGGTTTCTTTGGTCATCTCATTGAAATCGAGTAAGAGATAATCATTTGCAGAGCGACCCTCCAGAGGGGGGTTGTAGGGCTTCATTGCGGCAATGTTGGTTCGAAAGCGCGGCATACTAAATCTTGCCTTTGGTACTGGGGAGTTCTTTCAAGAGGCGTTTGTCCTGGCTACAGGCCATTTTCATTGCCTTGCCAAATGCCTTGAAGATTGACTCTGCCTGATGATGCACTTCTCCCGGGTATATCACTCGCACGTGCATAGTTGCTTTTAAAGAACGCGAAAAGGCCTCAAAAAAATGCTTAAGAAGATCTGGGTCTATGGTTGAACTAGCAGATTTTTTAAACCGAATATCATAGGTAAGATGGGCTCTCCCTGAAATATCAATGGCAACCACGGAAAGGGCTTCATCCATAGGGAACACAAAATATCCTGCCCGGTTAATACCCTTTTTGTCACCAAGTGCTTTTTCGAACGCCTCCCCCAAAACAAGACCAAGGTCTTCTACAGTATGGTGCTGGTCAACTTCTACATCTCCTGTCGCCCGGATTTTCAAGTCAAAGCCCCCATGTCTAGCAAAATTATCAAGCATGTGGGTCAAGAAGGGAATGGGTGTTTGAATATCTCCACGGCCCGACCCTTCAAGAACAAGATCAATCTTAATGTTGGTCTCCTTTGTTGCTCTCCGATGAGACGCTTTTCTCTTTTTCATACTTGTATCGTATCTCGATTTCCTTCAAAGGTAAAGTTGACAGAAATGGGAGTATATGCTTTTGTGGGGTTAGGCCTCAATCTCTCTCAAAAGGAGTCGAAATGGTTAGTACCTTAGGACGCATCCAGATAGGACAGTTCTTTAGCAACAAGAAGAACAGCCGGAAAGTGGTGGTCACGGGCTTTGGTATGAGCCAGGGGGACGAGACCACTATTCAAGTCACCGACATTAGTGAGGAACGGTGGGGTGGCGAGTTCAGCGTTTCAATCTTTCAAGACCAGTTCACTGGTCCTCTCCCCGCCCAGGTCGGGTAGTACTAGAAGTCCGGAGTGTCCCCTTTCTCGCAGGAGAGCTAGCGCGCGCTAGCTCTCTTTCTTTTTGAGCTCTGCTGCAAGCGCAAGAAGTCCTTTGACCCCTCGTTGTACATACCGAGAGAAGTACGGCTGTTCTCTTTTGGGCGCATCAAAAAAACGAAGTACTCCCCACCAAATGCCTACTAGCAATGCAGCAATAACCGACCAATAGATTTGGTTGCGGTCAAGCTTTTTTTTGTATACAGCGTCTGCTTCTATTAAAAATCGCTCAAAAGTCTTTTTGCTTATCTGTGGAGGATTAAAAAAACTGTCGCGCAATGGATAGCCGAGGTCGTAAAAAATCCCTCCCTTAGTATTGAGCCCGGCATATTCAAAATCCAAGAGGTAGGTGGTCCCCTTTTTGCCCAAAAGAAAGTTCTGGAGGATAACGTCGTTATGTGTAGACACCCCACGCTTGGAACTGAGGAGGCACCGGTGCGCTTGAGTCTCCAGGGTCTGCAGCTGGGCAATGGTTTTTTTGTCTAAGAGTTTCTGTACGGGGCGCCGAAATGCTTCCATTCGGTACTTTTTGATTTCGTCTCGAAAAGGATTGTAGGAATTTGAGAACCGCACCCCGCTGGTGTGAAACAGATATAAGGTTTTTGCCAATGCACGTTGGTAACGCTTCTGTTGGAAAAAGCTCGCAGGAAACTCCTTACCCCAAAGATACTCTACCATCATGGTTCCGTCCGGAAGATCGTAGCTCGTCTTGCCTTTGGGATTGAGGATGTTTTTTCGAGAAAGAACGTAGAGATAATATTTGGGAACAATACACCGAATCTTCTTGTTCCTGGAAAGCGCCAGAATGTTCCTTCCCTCTGCCCTTCTGTCCATCACATGGCTTTCCCAAGGCAAGCGCACAAAGAACTTCTTTCTTCCTACGGCAACAATATAATTTCTATTGGTCTGGCCCCCTGCTCTTTTTGCATGAAAGGGCCTAGAAAAGAGTTTTTTGAGATACTGTAGATCTTTCTTCATGCTCTTTGAAGATTTTAATCTTGCCGTACTCCCCGTCATATCCGGGTTCAATCCGCACCTTCCTCTCTCGAACCCGAAGAATACCCTCTGCGATTTCAGGAAGTGTTGCTTCTTTCAGCTCTTCTGCCTTTGCATCTAAAAGCACGGCAAACTCAGTTCCAATTCTTGAGATAAGTTTTTCGTATTCTGCCTTGCCCTGTTTTGTGCCTACTCCCCGATGCAAAGCATCTGCAATGATTTCCTGCAAAGGAATCATGGACTTAAAGGGGATAGCTCCCTCTGGTTTACCCGCCGAAGATTTATCGAAGGCGGGCCGGTCGGCTAGCTCGGCGACTCGGTTCAACACACCAATAGTCAGAGGCCTCTTACACACAAGACAGATGTTCTTTTGTTTTTTTGATTCTTCTGGACTCAAAGAAACATTACATAGACGGTGGCCGTCGTAATGGTACTTTCCTTCTTCAGGGAAAAACTCTACAGTATACAAGAATTTCTTTGGGTCTTTGGTCTTAATTGCTTCCCTTATTGCAGGGTAGCTCAATTCTGTATCAAAAACATTCACCTCCCTCCCAATCTTTTCTAATGAATGAGAATCTGAATTGCTCAGCAGGGTAATATTGTCTAGGGCAGACAATCTCCAGTTCATGGCAGGGTCCGAGGAGAGTCCTGTCTCCCCTGCATAAATATATTTTGTGTATTCGTCAAAACATTCTTCCATGGAGTTAAAGCCGGATTTCGACCCAAACACGCTGAACCACGGCGTCCACATATGAGCAGGCACTACTAAAGAAGAGGGGTCTGCCTCCAGCACAATCTTTGCTACTTCCTTTGCATCAATGCCTAAAATTGGCCTGCCATCACTCCTTAAGTTTCCTATCCACCCCAACTGCGTATTTATTTTCTCCACCGCAGAAAGAGAAGGAACAATTAAAATAAGATGAATCTTTCTTACCTTTCCTCCTTTTGAGTAGATGCAGCTGATTTCAGAGGAAAAGACAAACCTGGCTTTGCCCTCCGTAGCTTTAGCGAAGGAGGGTTTCAACTTATACAACCCCTCTTCAACGGGTTCCAGCTGCTCTTTTAACTCTTTAAACCACATGGGATGGGTAAAGTCACCCGTGCCCATAACAGAAATCCCCTTCTTTTTCGCCCAGAGATCAAGATTGGAAAGATTCATCTCCTTTGAAGTGGCACGAGCGAATCTAGAATGAATGTGAAAATCAGCAATGATCTTCATATATTTCATCAATAGCAGAATGTGCCCCCTCTTTCAACCGTTTCTCCATACAACCGTTTCTCCATACAACGTAGTACAACATAACGCATGAGTTGTTAGACGTCCGACGTCTAACATGTTAAACTAAAAGTATATGATAAGAAAATTCAAATTTGCGCAAAACGCATATTATCACATTTGCAATCGAAGCAATGACGAAATGCCTATCTTTCTTGATGAAATTGATTATATTCGTTTTCTCTTTTTTACTCTTGTATACCAGGCCCCACTCACGTTTTATAATATAAGCCGTCAGGCTAGCTATTTTGCAAAACATTCACACTTTACCATTTCACAAACAACCCTAGATCAAATTGTCGTTCAGAGAAATGTAGAACTCAACGCGTTTGCTATAATGCCAAACCACTTTCATCTTTCAGTACAGGAAAAGACCCAGGAAGGAAAAGGTATCTCTTCATACCTTCAGCGTATCCAGACTGGCTATGCAAAGTATTTTAATACAAAATATGCAAAAAAAGGGCATCTTTTTCAGGGTTCATTTCGCGCGGTACCCATAGAAACCAATGAACAACTTCTCTACCTTTCTGCGTATATTCACCGCAACCCAAGAGACCTTGCGGGGTGGAGGGGAAAAGAAGCAAAATACCCGTGGTCAAGCTATCAAGATTTTATTACCAAAAACCGCTGGGGGAAGCTTTTAAAGCCGGGTATTATCCTTAACCAATTTCCCGATATTAGTTCTTCCTATAACGGGTTTGTAGAGACAAGCACTGCAAAGCTTCAGCCGGGAGAATCACCGATCAAACACCTCTTTCTTGAGTGAGTAGTGTGCTAGACGTCCGACGTCTAACAATCCGAAAAAAGGGGCATTCAATCTTACCACAAAGGAATGCTTTTCTCTGTTTTTCTGGAAATCGTTCTATAGCATAACGGAGCATAGTTCTTGGCATCTTAAAGGATTTTTCGATCTTGAAGCAAGATACTCGCCTACTATTTTATCTGCTGAAGTATCCACCAACCCCCAGCTATTAATTCCTTTAATGTTGGATAAATAAAAATCATATATCTTTTTTTTCTCTTTTTCATCTCCGCTTTGGAATTGCTTCACTAAAATAAAAAGGGCACAGAGCCGCTCTTCATTAAACGGAGAAGTAAGAAGTTTTTTCAAATAATAAAGTGAAAGATTGGGATGGTTCTTTGCTGTTTCTCGTATTTTAGGAACTATAACTCCAAGGAACAAATCTCCTTCTCCATACTCACTGGGACCAGTCTTAAAGAATCTCTGAAAGATTTTGGCGTTTTCCGGATTTGCTTTTTTCTGAAGCTCTTTTTGAATCTCAAGCTGCATTATCTTGAGTCGTCTAATAACCTAGCAGTTCAGCTTTGTATATTGATGGGCCCGTGGAACATTCCGCGGATACAGGAGATACTCCCCTATTTCACCAGCTTTATCCCAATACCAGCAATTAAAGACCCTCCGAGCAAAAGAAGACCAGCGAACATGGACCAGGCAGCAAGGTTGAGCATTTGTGGAATGGTGTCGGCTGGCAACAATCCCTGTAGTTGCTGACCAAGCAGGTCAGGAAGCTGATTTTGCAAATCTTGCAAAGAACCAACAGGAAGAGAAGAATCCGCAACTCTTTCTTGCGGAGTTGAAAAGAGTTCTGGGGCGGGAGTTACTCCTGTAAAAATTTGCCAGGAGAAAAATAAAGTTGCCGCAATGGTCAACACTCCTGCTGCCAAAAGAATGAATCCAATTATCTTGTTGATACTCATATCAATACCTTTTGTGTAATGTTTTTAGGATAGTTTGCAACCTTTCTCAAAAATGAGCGGTGATACCATTCCCAGACTTCCTTTGCTGCAAGGAAAGCCTCTAGGTCTTCTTTCTGGCCTTCTAGTTCCAGAAACTCGGCTTCCCCTACGGGATGGGACCATTGATGATTGCACCAGCTGTTGCCTCCAAGAACCCGTTCCTTTCCACTTTTCTCCTTCTTTTTGGCAAGACATCCCTTGCATTCTTCATACTGGTCTATTCTCAAAATCCACCTGGTGTCTGCGTGAAACTTCTTTTGCACCCCCTTGTTGTAGGCATTGAGATAGGCCGCCGTCTGCAAAGAGTATTCGTCTCTCATGCCGTTACCAGTCTTTAAATCCACAACCCCCCTTTTGCCCTGCACCTCAGCCACCATATCAATGGTCCCAGCATACCCATTCTCAAAATCATAGACCTTAGCCTCAATATCTCCTGTGGGGTTTGTAATCTTTACCCCTTGCGCCTTTCTCCATTTCTCAAAGGCTTGAAGTGAAGGAGCAATCTTTTGGTCTGCAATGTATTTCTCTCCTTTCAAGATTTTCTCAATGGCAGAATGTACAGCAACCCCCCAATCAACTGAAGCAAAGGAACCAATAAAAAAAGACCTGGACACCAAAGCCGTGATGGCAGTCACCCTCGGCATCCACATGCCCTCTATCTCATATCCGTACTTGTGTTTAAAGTACTCAAGCGTCATTGCTTCTTTGAAAAAGAATACAGCTCTGGATTTTTGGTGATGATTTTCCAAACATTCTCCAGAAAATCTCCTCCGGCGTACCCCACAATCAGGGCCA
>JAUYJZ010000032.1 GCA_030698465.1 bacterium
GTGAGTTTTGAACCAATCTGCGTTGCCAGGCGTATCCTTTGTTCCTCTCCTCCTGAAAGGGTCCCCGCCTTTCTGGATAGGGTCAAATATTCCAGCCCAACGTCAATTAAAAACTGGAGGCGGTTTAGTATCTCTTTTACAATGGGTTGTGCGATTTTCCTTTCGTACTCTTTCAAAGCAAGGCTGCTGAAAAATTCTTTCACATGATTGAGCTGGAGATTAACCACTTCGTCAATAGACTTTTCTCCAACAGTGACCGCAAGCACCTCGGGCTTTAACCTTTTCCCTTGGCATTTCTCACATACTCTCTCTATCATGTATTGCTCAATCTCTTCCCTTGCGTATTCAGAATCGGTTTCGTGATATCTTCTCTCTAACCAAGGAATCACTCCCTCCCAGCCAGAGGCTGGTCCGCCTTCGGCGGAAAACCCCCCGTCTCCATACAGCATAAGTTTTATTACCTTTGGAGGGAGCTCTTGTACAGGGGCCACCAGAGAAAATCTGCGCTCTTTTGCCAGGTCTTCTAATTTCCACCAGAAAAACCCTTGCCTCCCTATTTTATGGGAAGCATGCGCCCAGGGGAAAATGGCGCCCTCTGCAATGGAGAGCCGCGGGTTCGGAATAACCAATTTTGGGTCAACCTCAAGACGTTCCCCTAACCCTTGGCAGGAAAGACAGGCCCCAAAGGGAGAATTGAAAGAGAACACCCTGGGTTCAATCTCAGATAATGAGATGCCACAGTTCTCGCAGGCAAATCTCTCTGAAAACAACTGGTCCCCTTTCTTTGAACTGATGAGAACCATTCCCTTCCCAAGCTTCAAAGCCGTCTCCAAAGAATCAATGAGCCGAGGGCGGTCTAAATCTTTCTCAATGGTCAACCTATCCACCACCACCTCAATTGAATGTTTTTTCTTTCGGTCCAATTCCTTTTCCAGAGCTTCTTCAATACGGTACACAATATCGTCAATACGAACTCGAACAAATCCGGAACGCTGAATCTCCTCTAAAGTACCTCGGTGCTCACCCTTTCTTTCCCGTATCACAGGACCTAAAATGGCAACCTCTTGCCCTTTTGGAAGTTTTTTCGCTTGATCTGCAATATGGGAAACAGATTGTCGAGAAACTACCCTGCCACACTCTGGACAGTGAGGAATTCCAATTCTTGCAAACAAAAGACGGAGATAATCATAAATCTCCGTAATGGTTCCAACTGTAGATCTTGGATTGTGCGCCCCTTTTCTCTGATCAATGGCAATGGCAGGTGAAATACCTTCAATACTATCCACGTCGGGCTTTTGCATAACGCCCAAGAATTGGCGGGCGTATGCACTCAAACTTTCCACATATCTTCTCTGTCCTTCAGCATACAAGGTATCAAAAGCAAGAGAGCTTTTCCCGGAACCTGAAAGTCCTGTAATGACAACGAGTTTACCCTTGGGAATATCCACATCAATGTTTTTTAGGTTGTGGACCCTAGCTCCCCTAATTTTTATGAAATCTTGCGCCATACGTCCTTACAATTATATACTCTTTGTCAAGAGATTTCAAGAGATGGGTTAAAGAGTATAATACAGTTATGGAAAAGTTTTGCTATCTTCCCAAGACAAAACTCTCAACCCTCCCCAAGGCACCTGGTGTCTATACGTTAGCTTCTCCCAAAACCGTCTTATATATAGGAAAAGCAGGGAACATAAAAGAGCGGGTGAAGAACCATTTCCTCCGCCAGTCGTACCGAGACAATCTTTTCATTGAAGAGGTGACACGGGTCGGGTATATCAAAACAGATTCAGATATTGATGCTTTGCTATTGGAATCCCAGCTCATTAAAAAACAACAACCCAAGTATAATGTGGTGTGGAAGGACGACAAAAAATACTTCTATGTCGCAATTGATCATATTGGTTGTACCGTAGGGAATATAAAACTTCCGAGAATATTTTTGACACACCAACCTATCATGAAGTCGCCTTCGGCGACCCCGGGGAAACCTTCAGATGCCGTGCTGTCGCACATGGCAAAAAAGGTAGGTTTCCCGCCAAAAGCAAAGCAGTTTGCTTTTGGCCCCTTTGTAGAAGGAAAGGCGATAAAGCGCGTATTGCGATTATTACGAAAAGTATTCCCCTACTACACAACAAAAAAGCATGGGGCCCTTCCCTGCCAATACTGCCATCTCAATCTTTGCCCGGGCCCTGCCCCTAACGAGAAAACCTACAGAAAAAACCTGCGAAAGTTATCCTTAGTCCTTAAAGGAAAGAAGACCTCAGTATTAAAAAAACTGGAAAAGGAAATGAAAGGAGCCGCAAAGAACCAGGACTTTGAAAAGGCAGGAGTGCTGCGCGACCAATTCCTTTCTTTAGAGCGTATCATCTCCCATGCAAGGCTCCTAGGACCTGAAATTTCCAACTCTCCTGACTGGAACACAATAGAACAAGCACTCCAAAAGCTCTTTTCAACCAAAAAGAGAATTCTACTCCTTGAGGCCTATGATATCTCCAACATACAAGGGAAAGAGGCAACAGGTTCCCAAGTTACCTTTCTCAAAGGAGTCCCCCTTAAGGAATCTTATCGAAAGTACAAGATAAGGTGGCCCGGTGAAGTTTCTCGTCTCGCGGTGCCTTCGGCACATCGCTCGCAGAGAAACTTCCCGCGAGAAGCCAAGCAGTTGGCTTCTCGCCCCAATGACTTTGCCATGATGCAGGAACTGATCTCAAGACGCCTCTCGCATCCAGAATGGCCTTTCCCCCAAGTCATGGTCATTGATGGAGGCAAAGGACAATTATCCTCTGCTCTCAAAGCAATCTCAAACTTACTCTCGGTAAGTTATCCCCGCCCAGCAGGGCGAGGCTCGCCTCCTCTGGAGGCGGCACACCTTACCGAGAGTAAGTTACGGGGAATCAACGTAGTAGCTCTGGCAAAAAAGCAAAATGAGTTGTTCTTTCCCGACAAACCGAAGTCCGTACTCCTTCACGATCTTTCGAGACCATTGGAGAATCTCTTTCTTCATATCAGAGATGAAGCCCATCGTTTTGCAATTAAGTACCACCGCCATCTCCACTCCAAAAAGGTGATGAAAACTTAATCTCATTAAGTTATCCACGCCTTAATGAAATTAAGGATGCACTGGTTGACGCAAGAGAAAAAGAGGGGTATACTACACCAATGCTGCATACCATTATTCTCTCTTTGTTGGCTGGGTTGGCCGGTCTTTGGGTGGCAACCAAATTTATTCCCGGAGTTAACTTCACGGGTGACTTGAAAAGTTTCTTGATTGCGGGCGTTGTTCTTGGTATTATCCTTGCAGTATTGCACCCTCTCCTGAACCTCTTTTCCGTGATTGTAAAACTCGTGGTCCTCTTGGCCCTTGTCTTGCTAGTTGTATGGGTCCTTGATGTTTTCTTCCCCGAACTCAATATTCCTAATGTAATGGCCCTGTTCTGGACCGGACTCGTGGTGGCGGGAGCCACCGTGATCCTCTCTCTGTTCGGCAGGGGTAAAGTATGAATCCCGCACAAAATGCCCAAGAACAAAGGTAATTCGCATGAAAACACAACAAGACATACAAGCTAAATTTTGTGCGGGATGAATCTTTTCAACATCGGACAAATTATCGTTGCGGTTCTCTTGATAGTAGCCATTCTTTTTCAGCAGAGAGGAGGGGGTTTGGGTGGCGCATTCGGAGGCGAAGGCGGCGGAGTCTACTCCACGAGGCGGGGGCTCCAGCAAAAACTCTACTGGGCAACCGTAGTTCTGGGCATTCTCTTTGTCACCCTTGCCCTACTCAATCTTATTCTTTAAGAACCCCAGCTTTTCTCAAGAATCTTGCTTTCTCATGTTGGTTGAAATTACGTAATGCCGTCACAATCTTCTCCTTTTGATAATCCTGCGGGTTTTACATGGAACGCCAAGTTCCCCTCGTTTAATCAATGGATTAAACTCCCCCGCGTTTTAACACGCAAGGAAAAAAGAATTTTGCTCTTGTTTTTGATTCTTTTTTTGGGCTCCTTGACGTTTTTAACCTCATACATCTACCAAACCTATACCGTGGCGGTTCCAGCCAAAGGGGGAAGTATGACCGAAGGCATGGTAGGTTCTCCGCGCTTTTTAAATCCCGTGTATGCTGAAGTAAACGACACGGACCGGAGTTTAACCCAACTCCTCTTTTCTGGGCTTTTAAGATATGACAATGAGGGAAATCTCGTAGGTGACCTGGCTTCAGAATACAGCGTCCTGGAAGGTGGGAGGGTATATGAGGTAACATTGAAAAACAATATCCGGTGGCATGACGGCTACGCCTTTGATGCAGATGATATCCTCTTTACCGTGCAAACCATCCAAGACCCCAGATACAAATCTCCCATTCGAGCTAACTGGGTCGGAGTGGACGTGCAGAAAATCTCTGCCACAAAGGTAAGATTTGTTTTAAAAGACCCATTTGCCGCCTTTGCAGAACGCCTGACCTTAAAAATCCTTCCCAAGCACCTATGGCAAGAAATCACACCGGAAAACTTTGCCCTTTCCATATACAACCTCCAACCTGTGGGAACCGGCCCGTACCGCTTGATTGATGTAAAGCGAGATAAGTCAGGATCTGTAAAAGAAATCACGCTCAAAGCCCATTCCAAGTACCATGGAGAGGGCCCATACATTGCAACCCTGATTTTTAAGTTCTTTGAAACACAAGAGGATCTTCTCAAGGAAGCTGATGCAGGAAAACTGCAAAGTTTTTCTTTGGTAAATCCAGCCCCCTCAAGATTCCGCGACCCGGCTCTTTTGGTATACGAGTTCTCTCTGCCTCGTTCCTATTCTCTGTTCTTTAACCTGCAGGCATCCTCTCCGGTAGCAAAGCGCGACATACGGGAAGCCCTAAAGCTGGGAATTGACCAGAATGAACTGAACGAGAGCATATTTACAGGAAACGCAATTCTTCTTTCTTCTCCTTTAAGGGGAGACCTCTACGGGTTTGAGAGCCCACCTCTTTCAACCAAAGATATTGAGCGAGCACTCTCATTA
Organism: bacterium; assembly: GCA_030698465.1. Taxonomy (GTDB): domain Bacteria; phylum Patescibacteriota; class Minisyncoccia; order Minisyncoccales; family UBA10102; genus 01-FULL-49-22b. The sequence continues at coordinate 5,011 of JAUYJZ010000032.1, forward strand.
TTTGCAAAGGAAGGATACCAACCTGCAGAATCCGGAAGCCTGGTCAAAATTACTCTCTCTCAAGAATTCACAGCCGACCTTCGCCGGGGTAGTCAGGGAACCCAAGTTATAGCTCTGCAGGAATGCTTGGCAAAGGATCCCAAAATATATCCGGGAGGCATTGTGAATGGGGTATTTGGACCGGCAACCCAACAAGCAGTCATTGCATTTCAGGAAAAATACGTAAAAGATATCCTGGCACCCTCCAGTCTAAGCAAAGGGACTGGAACAGTGGGCCCCTCCACACGAGCCAAGCTCAATGAAATCTGTTCTGCTCCACAAGACGACACTCCTCTTTATCTCACGCTCACCACCTTGGACCAATCCCCACTCAAAGAAGTCGCCTCTTTTATAGCAAAATCATGGGAAGAACTAGGAATTGAAACTGAGGTGAAGGTCCTGACCCCTGGCGAATTGGAGCGAGACGTGCTAAAACCAAGGAACTTTGAAATACTCTTGTTCGGAGAGGTTTTGGGAAGGGTTCCGGATCCTCTTCCCTTCTGGCATTCCTCACAGGTCAAAGACCCAGGACTTAATCTTTCAGGATACGATTCATCAGATGCCGACACCCTGCTCGAGCAAATCCGAAGAACCGGAGACGTACAAGAACGCAAAGCTTTCTTGGCCCAGCTCCAAGAACTCTTGGTGCAAGACCTCCCTGCGCTCCCATTATATGATCTGACTTACCAGTATGTTGTTTCAAACGAGATTAAAGGTGTGAAGGAACAACTCCTGTCTGAACCTGGACAAAGGTTTTCTGGCGTATTGGATTGGTATATAAAAACAAGACGAGTGTGGAGCTTTTAGGCCCAGGTGGTGAAACTGGTAAACACGCTAGCCCCAGGAGCTAGTGCCAGCAATGGCTTGCGAGTTCGAGTCTCGCTCTGGGCACCCAAAAATATCATGAAAACCAAAAACCCCGCTTTCACGGAGTTTCGGCAGGTCTTTGTACAGACCAGATCTGACTTATCAATCGGTATTTCTATTATAACAAAACGATGGGTGCTGTCAATACCCCACAAGATATAGAGAATAGTTGGTAGTGGGGGCAGGTATAGTACCAGACCTGACTTATCAATCAAGGTCTTCGGGGTGCAAATCCCCGTGCCTCCACTGCCAAGTGGTCTTTATACAGATACTAAAAACTATAAAAAATAAATAAAAATTATGACACAAAAACAGACACAACCAGTAAGGCTTATCCCCCTTGGAGGATTGGGTGAGGTTGGCAAAAACATGATGGTCATTGAAGACCAAGGTAAAATCCTTATCGTGGACATGGGATTCAGAATGCCAGAGGAAGACATGCCCGGAATTGACTACCTCATCCCCAACACTGTTTCCTTAAGAGGAAGGGAAAAAGACATTGTAGGCATCTTAATCACTCACGGACACTTAGACCACATCGGGGCCATCCCCTATCTGGTAGGAAAACTCGGAAACCCTCCCATGTGGGCTTCAGCCCTGGCAAAGGGAATCCTTTTGAAACGCCAAGATGATTTTTCTCACCAACCCAAACTCAAGATATCTGCCGTTGAGAACGCCAAATCTTTTCGCGTAGGCCCCTTTACGGTGAACCCCTTTCGCCAGAATCATAACATCAATGATAACTTTGGATTTGTTATTGAAACCTCTGCTGGAAAAATAGTGCACACTTCAGACTTTAAGTTTGACGACAGTCCAGTCAACGACCCTCCCACCGATTACGAACGCCTAAAAAGAATCGGCAAGGAAGGAGTATTGTTGCTTCTGTCTGACTCCACTAATGCCGAGCAGCCCAATCACTCCATGTCAGAAAAAGTCATCATGGAGAATCTGGATGAAATTTTCAAAGCCTCCAAGGGCAGAATTATCACCGCAACTTTCGGCTCCCTTTTGAACCGCATTCAGCAAGTCATCACGCTCTCTGAAAAGCATGGGAGAAAGGTTGCCATTGAGGGATACTCCATGAAAACGAATGTGGAAATCGCAAAGCAGCTTGGGTATATTAAAGCAAAAAAAGGGACGCTTCTTGTCACGAAAGAGGTATTAAAGTACCCAGACAATAAAATCACCATCCTTTCCACCGGGGCCCAGGGAGAAGGAAACGCGGTGTTAATGCGCATCATCAACAAAGAGCACAAGCTTTTGCGAATCCAGAAGGGAGATGCCGTTATCTTTTCCTCCTCGGTCATTCCGGGAAATGAGCGGACCGTGCAGTTTGTAAAAGACCATCTCTACCGTCAAGGAGCAAACGTATACCACTACAAGATGATGGATATCCACGCTTCAGGGCATGCCAACGAAGAAGAGTTGAAAGAAATGATTCGCTATATTAAACCTAAGTTCTTCATTCCAATTCATGGGCAGTTTTCCATGATGTATGCCCATGCGGACTTAGCCAGAGAAGAAGGCATTGCAGAGAAAAATATCGTCATCCCGGAGAATGGAAATATCATAAATCTCACTCAAAACCAGATTTCCATTGATAAAAAGACTGTTCCCTCCAACCTTATCATGGTGGATGGTCTTGGCGTAGGAGACGTAGGAGAGATTGTACTCCGTGACCGCCAGAACCTGGCTAAAGACGGTATGTTTGTCATTATCACCGTGGTAGACCGCCAAAAAGGCACGGTCCGGGGCTCCCCAGACATCATCTCAAGAGGATTCATTTACCTGAGAGAATCCAAAGACCTTTTGCGAGATGTGAGGAGAAGGGTCGTTGCGGTCGTAGACAAGGCATCGGGAACCGGAGGAGCCGTGAACTGGGTACATGTAAGAGACAATGTAAAAAAAGAGGTTTCAGATTTCTTGCAAAAGAAGACCAACCGAAGACCCATGGTGCTTCCCGTCATCATTGAGGTATGATAAACCAATGAGAATATTCTCTGGAATACAGCCCACCGGAGGCATGCACATTGGAAACTACCTCGGGGCCATTACCCAATGGCTCGAACTCCAAGAAAAGCATGAGTGCTTCTTTTGCGTGGTTGACCTGCACGCCCTAACCCTGCCCCAAGACCCAGACGAGCTAAGAAAAGCCACTCACCAAAAGGTTGTAGAACTCCTGGCCTTGGGTATTAACCCGGAAAAATGCACCTTATTCATACAATCCCAGGTTCCAGAACACAGCGAGTTAGCCTGGATTTTAAACACGTTAACTCCTCTGGGGGAATTGGAGCGCATGACGCAATTCAAGGACAAAGCGAGAAAGCAAGTCGCCTCATCGGTGTTTGCCGGCCTTTTAAACTATCCAGTTCTCATGGCTTCAGACGTCCTTTTATACAAAACCCAAGGAGTCCCTGTGGGACAAGATCAGAGTCAGCATTTAGAGTTAACCAGGACTCTCGCAAAAAAATTCAACCAAAGATTCGGAGAAACCTTTGTAGAGCCAAAGACCATCTTAAAAAAAGAAGGGGCAAAGATTATGTCTTTGGCAGATCCGAAAAGAAAAATGTCCAAATCAGATAAGGCAGACTCCTACCTTGGTATTTTTGAAGAACCAGAATCCTTGAAAAAGAAGGTGATGGGAGCGGTAACTGATACGGGAAAGGAGATCCGTTTTGACCCCACAAAAAAACCCGGGGTTTCAAACCTCCTCACCATCTACTCTTTGTTCTCTGTAGAACCAATACAAAAAGTGGAAAAGAAGTTCCAGAAAAAGGACTATGCTTTTCTAAAAAAATCCCTTGCAGCTCTTCTCATTGAGAAACTTGAGCCTTTGCGAAGAAAGAAAAAGGAACTAGACACAAGAGACCTCTACGTAAAAGAGATTCTCCGCCGGGGCCAGCAACACGCCAGTTCCCTGGCAAGAGCAACCATGGAAGAAGTAAGGGAAAAGGTCGGACTACTGGAACCCTAGCTGCGCAACAGTAAGGTGAGCTCTTTTTGTTTCTCTGAAAGGAGCTTTTTTGTTTTTGCCTCCACCACGAGGCGCAGCAAAGGTTCGGTATTGGAAGCACGAAGAAGAAACCACCAGTCAGAAAAATCTACACGTAGACCATCCAGTTGAGTTTGCTTTCCTTTGGAATAGCGGACTTTTAGTTTTTTCATTGTCTCTTCTTTCTTGTGCGTGGGAAAGTTAATTTCTCCTGAATAGGCGTACCGGTCAAATGGACTGACAAGTTCAGAAAGCAGGAGTGAGCTTCGCTTCATTTCTTTTAAGAGTACTAAGAGGAAAAAGAGCGGTGCTTCAAAAAATAACCCCTTTCCCAGATAATAGTGCCCGGTGTATTCCCCTGCAAAGGCAGCCTTCGTCTTTCTCATATGCTCCTTGATCAGGGCGTGCCCAATGCGCGTTGCGCTGGGAAGAACTCCGGCCTCCTTCATTGCTTCTGGCACGCTGTTGCTGGAGCGAATGTCATAGAGCATCCTTTCTCCCTTTTTTGCGAGCAAGGAAGCCAAAAGTGCTGTTACAAGGTCTCCCCGCAATGCTTTTCCCTTCTCGTCTAAAAACACAATGCGGTCTGCATCCCCGTCCAGCGCAACTCCTAGATTGGGCTTCTTTTGCTGCATGAGCTTTTGCAGGTCCCTTACGTTCTCTGGTTTCTGTGGATCTGGCACGTGGTTCGGGAATCTGCCATCAGGATTGAGATATAAAGGATATACCTTGACCCCAGCTTCTTTGAGCAAGGCAAACGTGACTTTGCCTCCCACTCCATTTCCCGCATCCAGGGCAAGAGAAATCCCACCAAGGGAACCTTTTTTCACCTTTGCCCGAGCGAGATTCCAGGAAACATATATCTTTTCATTGTTCTTTTTTTGAATACCCGCCTTTCTTTTCTCGCTCTTGAAGGGGGCGTACTTTTCAATGTATTGCCTCATCCACAAAAGGCCTGTTTCCCCTCCCAACGGAATTGCCTGTTCCCTGGTGAACTTAATTCCGTTGTACGGATTGGGGTTGTGAGAAGCAGTAATCATGGCTCCTCCCTGAAGCTTATATCTCCATACGGCAAAGTAGAGCTGGGGGGTAGAAATAACCCCAAGGTCAATTACATCACAGCCCTCCTCTCTGAGGGATGCGGCAAGGGCAGAAAAGAGCTTTGGAGAGGATAGCCTGGTATCTCTACCAATACCAACATGAAGCTTCTTTCTCTTCTCTCTCCTTCTTAAAAAAGCGACAAAGGCCTTGCCTATAGAGAAGGCCGCAGCTTCGTTAAGCTCGGCCGGATACTTTCCCCGAATGTCATATGCTCTGAATATGCCGGGATTGACTTTCATCACCTCATATATTACCATAGCAAATAGCTATGAGAAACTACGAACTAAGCCTACTCCTCAAAACAGATATGGCAGAATCAGAACTCCAGACACTCCTGGGGGATGTGATGTCCATGCTCCAGGATGCCGGGGCTTTGCTTTTGGGCCAGGAAAGCAAGGGAAAGCGCCCCCTCAGAACTTCCATTAAAAAACAACAGGAGGCTGAACTAGCGGTTCTTAAGTTCACCTTAGACCCAGCAAAGCTCGGGGATGTGGAACAAAACCTAAGGACAAAAGAGAACATCTTACGATTCATGATGCTCTCTTACCTCCCCAGAAAGGCAAGGGAGCGCACTCTTTTGAAGACAGTATCCGCTCCCCTCATCCAGGAGACTACAGAAGAGCAAAAGGTGGAGATTGAAGATATTGACAAGAAGCTGGAAGAAATCTTTAAAGACGACAACTTCTAAAAATGAATCCCGCACAAAATCCCACAAAACAACGGCAATTTGTACGGGAGAATACTACCGATAACAAACTTAATTTTGTGCGGGATGAATCTAAATAAAGTATACATTGTAGGAAATTGTGTGGATACCCCAGAAATGCGAACTACGCAATCCGGGCAGCAAGTTGCAAGCCTGAGGGTTGCCACCAACAGAATGTGGAAAGACGCCCAAGGAACCCGCCAAAAGGCAAGCGAATTCCATAGCGTTGTTCTGTGGGGGCGCTTGGCAGAGATTGCCTCCCAATACCTTCAAAAGGGCTCTTTGGTCTTAATTGAAGGAAGATTGCAGACCAGGTCTTGGGAGGACTCATCCGGTCAAAAGAAGTACCGCACTGAAATCGTGGCCGAAGCAATGCAGCTGGGTCCGCGCCCGGGAGGTGCACAAACTCCTCAAGAATCCTCCTCCGAGAAAACTTCGGAGGACAAGGAAGAAATCCCCGTTATCGAAGAAAACGAGGATATAGATGTAAAGGATATACCGTTTTAAAGGAATATCCCGCGGATTTATGCTGATTTTACAGATTTATGCGGATAGTTTTATCAGTATTAATCAGCTTAATCCGTATTAATCAGCGGTAGTGAGCGAAAGCGAACAAATTATGGAATGCTATCTCTGCAAAAAGAACATCAAGGACATTGATTTTAAGGATACCTATCTTTTGCGCAACTACATCTCGGGTCTCGGCAAGATACGCCCCAAAGCAAAAACGGGCCTCTGCTCAACTCATCAGCGAAAGATAACAAAAGCGGTGAAAAGAGCTCGACACTTAGGCCTGCTTTCCGCTTCCTCCAAGTAACTTTTCTCGAATTTCTTTTGCAAGCTTTGGGTTCTCTTGCAAGAACTTTTTTGAGGCTTCCATGCCTTGCCCCAGTTTTGTGGTTTCATACTGCAGCCAGGAGCCTGCTTTTTTAACTACGCCCTCTCTCAACCCTGCGTTCACCAGATCTGCTGTCGCAGAAATCCCTTCGTTATAGTAAATATCAAACTCAACCATCTTAAAGGGGGGTGCCACCTTGTTCTTTACAATCTTTGCTCGAAGACGGTTCCCAATAATCTGATCTCCAGACTTTAACTGTGCAATACGGCGCAACTCAATCCGTACCGAAGAATAGAATTTTAACGCCAGGCCGCCTGGAGTAGTTTCGGGGTTTCCGAACATGATGCCTATTTTCATTCGAATCTGATTGATGAAAATAACAGTGGTTTTGGTTCTAGAAAGAATCCCAGAGAGTTTTCTCAAGGCAGAAGACATTAATCTTGCTTGCAATCCAATCTGAAACTCCCCCATCTCCCCTGCAATCTCATTCCTAGGGGTTAAGGCAGCCACCGAGTCCACCACGATAACAGCCACCTCGCCAGATCTTGCCAAGGTTTCTAAAATCTGCAAAGCCTGCTCTCCTGAATCAGGCTGGGAAATAAGCAAGTCCTGTACATTTACCCCAATGCGCTTTGCATAGTCGGGATCTAAGGCATGTTCAGCGTCAATGAAGGCGGCAACACCACCTTTCTTTTGCACTTCAGCTATAATATGGAGGGAAAGGGAAGTTTTGCCAGTGGCTTCAGGTCCATAAATTTCAATCACCCTGCCTTTTGGTATACCCCCTACTCCCAAGGCCATATCAATAGAAATTGACCCGGTGGGAATAACCTCAACATCCATTGCTTTGGCTTCCGACAGGCGCATAATGGCACCCTCTCCAAACCTCTGCTTTATCTCGTCGATTGCTTCCTGGAGATCAGCTAACACTTTTGGCTCTTTTTGTTTTTTTGCCATAGTTCAATTCTAAGCTTTTGTTAAGGAGAAAACCAGTCAGACGTTTCAGAGTCCTCACCTTTGGGAACGCCGTACACCTCTCTTGGTTTTGCTCCCTCTCCAGGGCCAATGACTCCTCTCTCCTCTAAAATATCCAGAAGACGGGCCGCCCTGGCGTATCCAACCTTCAATCTCCTCTGCAGCAGGGAAGCTGAGGCCTTTTTCGCCTCCACAACCACCCTTTTTGCCTCATCATACAAGGAGTCTTCATCTTTCCCACCCACATCCATGGATGCGATGCTGTCGGCAACCTGCTGGGAAAGCTCATCTTCTGCAATCTCTTCTCGGACAAAATCTTTGGTATTCTTTTGAATCCACTCAACAACCCGCTTCACGTCCTTGTCTGAGACATAGGCGCCCTGAATTCTTTTAGGACGTGAGAAATCAGAGGAAATAAATAGCATATCTCCTCTCCCCAAAAGCTTTTCTGCGCCAGCTACATCCAGAATGGTGCGGGAATCCACTTGTGAGGCAACCTGAAAGGCAATACGAGCTGTAATGTTTGCCTTAATCAACCCCGTAATCACCTCCACAGAGGGACGCTGAGTTGCCAAGACCAGATGAATGCCCACGGCCCGCGCCATCTGGGCCAAGCGCACGACCAAGGCCTCAATATCTTTTCCACGCGAGGCCATGAGATCGGCTAACTCGTCAATGATGAGGACGATATAGGGCATGGACTCTAGTTTGAGTTCTCCTTTCTTCTTTCCATTCCCGTCTCCTTGGCGTGGTGCCAATGAGGCGACTTGCTCCTGCTCTTTCAAAGCATGATAGTTTGCAATGTCGCGGGTCCTGGCGGCAGCCAGCACCTGGAATCGCCTTTCCATCTCTTTTACCAGCCATTTTAAAGCATTGAGGGTGCGTTGGGTATCCAAAATCACCGGGGTCAAAAGATGCGGGAGGTCGTTATACACGGGGAACTCTACTCGCTTGGGGTCAACCAAAATGAACCTGAGATTGGAAGGTGGGTTGCGGTAAATCAGGCTCAAGATGATGTTGCTCAAGGCGATGGTTTTCCCCGTTCCCGTGGCTCCTGACACTAAAAGGTGAGGCATACGATGCAGGTCTGTGAAAATGGGGTTTCCCGCCACATCCTTTCCCAAAGACATAAGTAATGGGTCCAGGGAGTTCTTAAACCTAGAGTTTTCAATTAAGGTACGGAGTCGCACCGTGCTTCTTATCTTGTTGGGAATTTCAATGCCCACCAAAGATCTCCCGGGAATGGGGGCCTCAATACGAATAGGGTGGGCAGCTAAAGCTAAAGCCAGGTCATTTGAGAGAGTCGTAATGCGGGCTAACTTAATTCCTTCAGCGGGCTTAAATGCATACTGTGTAACGGCGGGTCCGATGTTCACTTCAGAAATCTCAACCGGAATATCAAAGTTGGCCAGGGTTTTTTTAATGATTGCAGAATAGATTTTAATATCCCCTGCGTTGGGTACTCCCGATTCTGCCTCCAAAATAGAGGAGGGCGGAAAAGTATAGCTGCCAGCCAAAGGCAGAGTCTGAAAACCCCCTTCCTGCTCTTTTACTCCCTTCCCGCCTCCTCGGCGGGTCGCTGATGAGGCGACTTCCTCTTCCTCTTCTATTCGTAAGTCTTGACTTTTGGGTTCGGGTTCCAGCGCCTGCACGTCAAAACGAGGCTCAAATATTTTCCGCATCTTCTCCTTTGCCCCCTGAGCAAAAGAAGACTCTTGAATCTTTTCATGGTCCAACAACTGCCAGAAGATAATACCCGAAACCGCAACAAGAGCGGCAAAGACAATCTCTCCCACCCACAAACCAAAAGCAGAGAACACAGGCCAAGAAACAACAAAACCCAGCCAGCCTGCTGCCTCTGTAATTTCCCGTTCACGAAAGCGGGCAAGGGTCCCCACAATTCCCCCCGCTCCCACAAAAAGTAAGAGCAAGGCGAGCATGACCTGCCACCATCCCCAATATCTCATACCAAAGAATACCAAGCCCGAGATAACCAAGAACAAGGGAATCAAGAACACCACTTTTCCCACCAAGAGAACAGAGAAATCAAAGAGCAGGGCTCCGGCCGATCCCGCCTTTTGAAAAAAAGCGAAGGCAAAAATGAGGGCTAGTACAAACATCAAAATCCCTGCAATCTTTGACTTTGCCGTATCGGGAATCTTTACATTGAACCCTCCTCCGTTGCGCTTGTTGTTCTTTTTCTTTCGTGCCACGTTTCTTTATTATATCAAGAATCTCTGAGTTATCCAATGTGGAAATCTTTTCTACCAAAAAACCGCCTGTTTGGCGATTCTTTGGTTCTAAAACTAACCTATAACTCCTCGGGGGTGAGTCCAGTATGTTTGGCAATACGAGAAAGCATTTTGGGCCCTATTTCCTCCCTATCATGAAATGCAAACGTAAAATTGGGCTTTCCACGCTTTGCGAGAATTCTGTGTGAACCTCTTTGTCGTTTAATGCTCCAACCAGAGTGCAGCAAGGCGTTGAGCACCTCCAATGCTTTAGCTGCGTGCCATTCCATGCCCTAACAGAGAAGACACTGCAGACGGCATGCTTCCTTGCTCTACGGTGTCAGCAAGCGTTCGAAGCGCAACAGCGTATGCCCGGCGTAGAGCTTCTGCCCTGGTAGTACCATAGGCCATGGCTCCTGGTACATCAGGAATCTCAACAATCCATCTACCATCTTCTTCGCGTTCCACCTCAATTGCAAAGGGGAAAACACCTTTTTTTTGCTTGATTTTCTTCATATTTTCATACTATCCTATTCATAAAATACGGTCAAACTGTTCCCCCCCCCATTGGACGACGTTAGAACCTGTTTCATTTCATATAATCTCTCATCTTTTTGACCATATCTTTAACTTCTCGAGATACATCCTCATTGACCATATTTTCCTTTGCATAATTGATTATTGGGCGTATTGACTCAATCTTCACGCCAAATTTATCCATCCACTCATATCTTGGAAAAACCCACAAGTGAAACAAACCATGATGGGTTCCTTCATCTTGGAAAAAACATACGGCTCTAATCCCCAAAACCTCTCTCATACCTTTTCGTAGCTTTCTAACTAAATCAGAAAATTCATTCGTTTCCTCATCATCAAATTCATCCAAAGATATCTTTCCCTTTGTTGAGGCAATAATAAAAAAACCTGGAATCGGGACCTCCCAATCTTGGTGGATATCAAAATATTCAGTAACAATTATTTTCTCGTTTGCAAAAAGTTTTTCTTCCATATTTTTTTATCCTACCAAAAAACCGCCCGTTTGGCGATTTTTTTGATGTCTCCTTAGTGAGACTAAGGGATGACTAGCCCTGCGGTTTCTTGAACCCTGTGCCAGCCGGGATGAGTTTCCCGATAATCACATTCTCTTTCAAGCCACGCAGCCGGTCTTCCTTGCCTTCCAAGGATGCCTTAATGAGCACGCGAGAGGTCTCCTGGAAAGAGGCAGAAGAGAGGAAACTTTCTGTGGTCAGGGCAATCTTTGAAATTCCCAACAAGAGCAGTGTTCCTATGGCACCCTTTTTTGCAGCCTTCTTTATCCGAGTATTCTCTTCTAATAGAGAGGTTCGCTCAATCACCTCCCCTTCTGTAAACCTAGTGTCTCCGGCATCTTTTATACGAACCCTTGAGAACATTTGACGTACTATGGTTTCAATATGTTTGTCGTGAATGGATGCCCCTTGAGAAGTGTAGATGCCCTGCACTTCCTTTACAATGTATCCTGCGGTGTTGTCTTTTCCGGTCAATGCAAATACCTCTTGAAGATCCAGGTGCCCTTCGCACAGTTGTTGGCCCTTGGTTATTAAGTCTCCTTCTTTCACCCACAAGGCGCGCTTGGCAGGAATCTGATATTCCATGACTTCCTCTTTTGCCTTTGTCTCTATATCCTTCCCTTTGATTTTCACTATGCCTTCTGCGGTCACCTCAACCACCTTTCCTTGAACTTCAGAAACCACCGCTTTGCCTGAAGGGATTCTTCCTTCAAAGATTTCCTCCACACGAGGCAAACCCTGTGTGATATCGCCTCCTCCCGCAACTCCTCCTGTATGAAAGGTTCTCATGGTGAGCTGAGTTCCAGGCTCTCCAATGGATTGTGCAGCCACAATACCGACTGCAGATCCCAGCTCAATTTCTTGGTTTTTTCCCAGATCCCAGCCATAGCAACGCTGGCATACTCCTCGCACCGCCTTGCATGACAGAGGTGAGCGAACCTGAACCTCACTTACCTTTTCCTGCTCCCCTATTATCTGAGCCTTATCCCAATCAATGTATTCCCCCTTCTTCAGAATCCCCTTGAGGTCCACCAAAGAAACACGCCCAGCTAACTTTAAAGCAATATTTTGGCCGAGCTCTTCTGCTGCCTTCTTGGTAATGGTAATACCCACGGTGTCTTTGCAATCAGGCAAGGTCACAAGCACGTCATGGGCAACATCAATCAAGCGGCGAGTCAGATATCCTGCCGTAGATGTTCTCAAGGCGGTATCTGCCGTCCCCTTTCTTGCGCCATGCGTGGAAATAAAGTATTCCAGCACGTTAAATCCTTCCTTAAAGGAACTGATTACAGGCAGCTCAATGATGCGGCCAGCCGGGTTAATCACCAATCCCTTCATCCCGGCCATCTGAACGGGTTGGGACCAAGAACCTCTGGCCC
>JAUYJZ010000036.1 GCA_030698465.1 bacterium
TTGGTAACTTCTATGTCTTCTTCTGAGGGCTCCAGCTCTTCTGAAGGATGGTTATGCGCAATGATAATATGGTCTGCGTGGCGGCGTATGGCAGACTCAAAAGCCTCTCTGGGGTGCACCAAGCTTGCGTTGAGTGTGCCAACAGAAATGGTGTCCATACCCAACAGCTTGTTTCTGGTATCAAAAGAAAGCACAAAAAAGTGTTCTTTGGAGTATTCGCGCAGCCGGCTTTGCACCAGGGCATGCACCTCTTTGGGAGAAACAATATGGTCTTTCCCCTTTTTGGGGCTATCCTGAACCGCGTCCCTCTGCACCTGGGCCCGCCTGGCAATCTCCAAGCACGCCTTTATCTGCCCTGCTTTTGCTATACCAATGCCGTTGAGCTTTTTTAATTCCTCAAGCGAAGCATCCATTACCCCTTCCAAGGAGCCAAATTCAGACAGCAAACGCTGGGCAGTCATCATAACAGACTCTCCTCGCACTCCCCTGCCTAGAATCAATGCCAAAAGTTCCTGGGCAGATAATGCTTCTGCTCCGTATTTCTCAAGGCGTTCTCTGGGACGTTCAGATATGGGAAGATCGCGAACCGTGAAGGCTTGCTTCATGTTTATTTATAGGAATCGCGCCGATGACGAGCGCGAAGGATCGTTATGAGCTTTTTATCCTCATCAGCGATATATCGAACCCTGTACGGCCAGACCTTCATGCTTCTTTGCCCGGCAAACCTTCCTTTTAACCTCTTGCCGAGAAATGGAGACCACTGCAACGCCTCAATACTATCTACCACTCGTTCTCTCCAAGGCAGAGGGATACGCGGAAGATCTTTCAAGGCTGAGCGCGAAAGTTCTACCCGATACATATTCTATTTTCGCTTGCGCGCTTTTGTCTTTCTTGAAGAACTTTGTTTTTGCCTTGGGGCCGTATATTTCTTAGACGACTTTTCTCGCAGAACAAGATCCTCGTAGCGGGTGGCAAGCCCTAGTTCTTTTTTTACCTCATCCCAGCTTACAACCTCTCCTCTCTTAACCTCTCGCTCCGCTTCTTCAATTTCTTTCAGCTCTTCAGGATCGCTCAAGAGCTCAAGTGTTTCTAAAAGAGAGTCAAACTCTTCATACGAAAGTACAACTGCCTTGGGGCGCCCTTTTTCTGTAAGAGTATAATACGTATCGGGCTTTTGCACCTCATCAATTATCTCAAAGATGCGCTTTCTCGCCTCGGTGATAGAAAGAGTTTTCTTTGGGTCCATATATGTACACTATAACGTACATCAAGAATCCCTGTCAAGTAGACTCCTTTCTGGAAAACTTAACCGAACTAAGTTTTAGAGCTGAAATGTCGCACAATCCTTCGGCACTGCTCAGGCCTTCGGCTCTGAGGCTCAGGCTCGAAGAGATAAAGGTCGCTTTACATATAATTTCCGACTATCCCCTATCCATTGGCAAGCAAGGAAAAGCACCGTTTAAAGGCCTGGTACTTTTCTTCATCCTGGGGAAAGAAATTCTCACGCTTGAGCTCATAAGATCTTGGATCCACCCATTCGTAGCTTGCATGTTCGTCTGAAAGGATGATGTCGCCTGAAATATATTCGGCATCATATACGATAGTAAAAATCCAATAGGATTCATTATGTCCAAAAACAGTGCAGGTAAAAAGTTGGTCGCCAAGTCGAAATTGAAGGTTTTTGCCTAATTCTTCATTAACCTCTCTGACAATTACGCTTGGGAGCGATATATTCTCCTCTCCTATATCAATCCTGCCTCCAGGCAAGTCAATATCCCCTTCCTGAGCTTTTAGGAGCAAGACCTTTTCTCCATCGCGAAGAAGAATCTTCAATGAAATATGAAATAGCGCTCGTTTTGATTCACTCATGTAATTGCCTAAGCTGCAGCCACGAGGGCTTCTTTTGCGTAGAACTTAATACTGTTTTCCAGATTAAACCTGGGGTTCCCTAATTCTTCTTCGCTCAACCAGAGAATCTCATCGTGTTCTTGGTCTGCAAGCTGCACTGCGTTGGTCTTGGCCTTGAGAAAATAGACAAGGCCAATATGACGATGATTTTTGTTAATGGTATGAATATCCATATATGAGGGGGTGTACAGCAATTTTCGCTCTGCAGCATCTACTGTAAGCGTTGGTTTGGATGCCAGCACTTCAACATCTTCAATGCCGCTCTCTTCTTTTACCTCACGCAGCAGGGCTTCATCGGGATCTTCATCTAACTCAATATGACCGCCCAAAGGCAGCCACTTTTGCAGTTCTTTATGATATATGAAAAGCACCTTCTTTTCGTGTACCACGTAGGCAACAATAGTCCAATCAATTTTCTCGTGGATGTGCGACATATCTCCCACTCTACCAAAAAACCGCCACTTTGGCGATCTCCTTTGATGGCAGACCTTCTGCCTTAACCGAGTTAAGGATAAGGGCTAAGAAAAGAGGCGGCTCCAAAGGGGCCGTCTCTTTATGGGTGAGCCATAGGCTCTAGAGCTGTTTGACTTCATAGCCCGCGCCACTTTCCCGCACAACCCTCTCAATTTCTCGAGCCATCTCTAGACTTACCTCCGCTCGGATCTCAACGATCTTTCTCTCATCATTAAATCCTTCGATTGCAGACCCTTCCGGAATCCTAAACATCTGCCTTAGTGATTCCTGCCACTTTTCCATTGTGACACCTCCTTCTATTGTTCTCTACCCTAAGGGTGCTTGAACTCACCTATTATGGCCTTTTCGCACTTCTGGCAGAGATGATACTTTTTGACCATACTTGCCTTCTCAACGCTTTCAGGATGGCTGAACAGCAAAGCTCCGGGCTCCCCGTTGATATCAAACTGTTCACCACAACTATTACACGTAGGCATAGTTTACTAGCTACTCAATAGCATACTTTAAGCTAATTAAAAAGGCTCTTTATTGTGGGGCTAATCCCCTATTTTCTAATCTCCCAGCAATGCCCGAAACTCCCCTACTGAAAGTTGAGCATCTCGCAGTATTTTTCTCAGCAATCCTTTGCTCAGCCGTCTATAATTTGGAATAGTTATAGGACGCCTTTCTGGGTGGTGTAAACGAAAATGACTACCTCGTTGTCGTACAACCTGGTAGCCAATCTTTTTAAAAGCTTTTATAGCTTCCCTACAAGAAACTACCGGCAATTCTGCCATAGCAGTATTTAGAGAGTAATGGTATGAAGTCCAACTTCTTGCGGCTTGTAACTCTTGAGGACCAGCTGATTTTCTTTCTCTTCAAGGATAAGGTCAATAACTTCCCTAATGTTGTGCAGTGCTTCGTCAAGGGTCTTGCCCTGGGTATAACAACCACGAAAAACAGGGCACTCTACCACATAGAATCCATCTTCGCCTCGTTCCACCAAAACGGGAAGTCGGGCACCCTTTACTTTTGCTGTGAATGTTTTCTTCATATATTCAAATTAACATCTGGCAAAAGAATCGTCAAACCGCTGTTGTGAGGCTAATCCCCTGCCTTTCTGCTAAGCTCTTCTTCGCTAAAGCCAAAGTGGTGCTTTATTTCGTGCTTCACGGTGTCTTGTATAAGCTCAATGACTTCTTCTTTGCTATGGGCCAGGTGTTCTATGGATTTCTGGAATATGGTGATTTTATCTGGCAGATTTCCTCCGGTTCCCTTTCCCCACTCGGTCTGAGGAACACCTTCGTACAAACCCAACAAGAACTCTCCTCTTCTCATGCCAAGATGGGTTAACTGTTCTTTTGTAGGCCTCTGCTCAACACACAAGGAAACATTTTCCATCTTCTCTCCCACAACAGAAGGAAGCTGATCTAAGGCTTTTGCCACAAGGTCTTTAAAATTCTCCATACTAAAACTCTACCAAAAAATCGCCTGTTTGGCGACTAAAAAAAACGTCCTTGTCGTCTCACAACAACAAGGACGTTTGCCCTATCAGCACATTTCTCATGGCACGCTTTACTAAGATTACATGCCGCTTGA
This sequence comes from bacterium, assembly GCA_030698465.1. Lineage (GTDB taxonomy): Bacteria > Patescibacteriota > Minisyncoccia > Minisyncoccales > UBA10102 > 01-FULL-49-22b. The sequence continues at coordinate 3,961 of JAUYJZ010000036.1, forward strand.
AGACATCACCCCCAAGGTCTGAGAGCTTTGCCTCAATATAGAGGTAATCCCAGGGAGTAGTGATATATCCTGTATGCACCATAATGGGACCGCCAAGGAGGGCAATGGGGTAGGGGTCGATAAGAAGATTGGGATTTCTCTTCACCACCAGCCAGGAATGACGCTGCTCC
>JAUYJZ010000041.1 GCA_030698465.1 bacterium
ACGCGTTTTCCCCTTTGTAAACGCTACGTCCATCAAGAACGATTTCTTCGGTGGGGCCCGGATGACCTATCCCAGGAAAATTCTCAAGCCGATAAAACGGCTGAACTCCTAGGTCCTCTATCCTCAATGCGTATATGCGGATAGAGACACTTTCATCGCGAAGCATTGCATCAAATGGAACCCAGGGGGCAGTCTCTACATATTCGCCTACGGTCTGAGATATACCAGAGTTTTTTGGATAAGAAACGGAATACAGAGGTTCATTCAGTGTTGCTTCAAGCGCTCTTGCCTTATTCGTGTAAAGTTCCCATTCTAAAGGAGTGAGACGAAACTCCGAAACGATGGCTTCAAATATTGGCTGATACTCAGCCAGAGTTCCTTTGGGGAATATCAGTTCAATATTGATAAGAGAAGTAAAACTTATACTCCTTTGGAATGGGCAGTGAAGAAAATATGCAGATAATGCTTCCTTCTCTGCGGTAGAAGTGAAAAACATCGCGCCATCGCATTTTTCGTCTATCTTTACCTTTACGTTTTTTATTTTTGTAGAAATTATTCCTTCTCCCAAGGAATAAGGAAACTGTTCCCCCGCAGACAGCTCAATAAGAGAATCTACAAACCGTACTGTTTCTTTCACTTGTTCTTCCCCCCCCACTGGAGCAAAACTGAATTTGAGTGAAACCGCCTTGTTTTCACCTACATGTTTTTCAAATAATGCGATTTTCCCTGGTGCGCTACGGTTTTCAAAATCAGGAGGAATTCTTACGAAAACCTGAAATTGTTTATCTGCGTATAAAGTCCAACCTTCGGTATTTATCTCTTTGACTTCCCCCTCTTTTGCCGGAAAACCTAAATACTGCCAAGCGAAAATTCCTCCAGTCAAAATGGCCAAAGCAATCACTACAATCCAAATTTTAGAAAATACAGAGATCATGCTGTAGTGAAAATAAGTAGATGGCGCGTATATTTAGTAGGCATTGAGTGTCGCACATATATAATGAAGTTAAAGCGAACGACCCACCAAAAAACTGATGACTTGGAAAAAACTGTAAAAGACGGTTAATTGCAAAACGAGATGCGTCACAATAATGTAGAATCCAGGAAGAAAAATGAAACTATGAAGAGTTCCCGTGTTCACTCTCTTTCTCCACCAGGACACAAATATCAGAGAAAGTAACGCGGGGAGAAAATATGGGAAACCAAAACGCGCGAAAAGAAAAATGATGCTGGTATAGAAACTGGCTGTACCAACAACTGCGGCCAATACCACAAAAGTTAAGACATCATTTCGAACTTTTGATAAATTATCTACTGTTACAAAATTTTCTTTTTGGTAACGAAAAGAAAAAAGAGCAAATAAAAGAACAAAAAAGAAAATTATTTTTATTATCTGTAAATATTGATGCGTCCCTAAAAGCGAAGACCCAAGCATTCCCAAGGTAGCAAGTATTCCTAGAAAATAAACAAGGTAATAGGCGTGTGGTTCGCGTAAACGATATGCCTTAAAAATTTTTATAAAAAATACTATTTCCAATGTGTTAACAATCAAAAAGATACCATATAAAGCCATTTGATCGGAACTGAATGCGTACAATGTGTACAAAAGGTCTCTAAAGCCAGAAACGGAATTAAAAACTGACGAAAAAACTACGGGAGCAAACAAAAGAAGAAACCCGCTCGCAAATGAAGTTTTTCTAAGCAATTGGTTCATAATTTATTTAATAAACTGGAATGTAGAAAGGATTCTGTCAAGAGATTGCGCCTTTTCGCTATTACGCATTCTATCTAATGCCCCGCTTATGAGTATTGTATCGGTAACTTGATTTCCCGAATACGGAGCTTCCGGAAGGCCATCGCTTCCAATCTCTATACCTCTCGCTATCGTATAATACTGTCCATTGTAACTCGTATTAAAACTAACCGCAGAAAACCAAGTATTACCAGCAGCTCGGAGCAACCAATAATCTTTTTTGAAAAGAATACTGTCTATTGTTGTATCTTCAGAGGAAATCAGTTTAGCCGAGCTTGCTTCTGAATAAGGAATTTTGCCCCATGTTCCGTGAAAGCTAAGTGTCTGCGGCTCCTTATCTACCGAGATAAATATATCGGGGTCAAAATTCCCAATACCCGTACCAAACTGATTTTTTGATGGATACATGTATACCATTGACGACCGCAGAGAATCAACGGTAACAATGTAATCTACCGGATACTTCACCTCAAATCCATATTCCTCGTTGCGGTAGGTTTGCCAATCGGAGGTATCGACTAGCTCTATAAACCGAAACGTGGAAAGGATTTGATCGATAATTAATTTATCGGTATCTTTTTCTGCAATGAGCGAAACCGTCGTAAAACGATCAGAATTTTGATCAACGTAATAAAACGCACTCTCACACTCATCATACACTCCACTCCCAATCATTAATGCATTATGCCCACCCAACATTGTTTTGATGAGAACTGGTTTCGGTACTGGGGGTCCTCCTCGTTCAGGATTTTCAATAAGAAAATTTACAAAATCTTTAAATTCTATAAACGCTTCTCGGTTTTCTCGCAACTTCCCTATCTGAAAAGTTAAGGCGGCATACCCAGGTTGACAAGGGCTCATTGATTCATCCTCAGGCTGGTTAATTCCATTATTAATAGAGATTTGAATAAACCCGCGATTCTGGTCTGGATGAGTAGGCGATAATGCGTTGCTCTCTTGAAAGGACCAAGATTCAGGATGTTTCAACTCAAACCTATACGTTTCATTGCGGTAGGTTTGCCAGTCGGACACATCAACCCTCTCTTCTATCACTTTCTCCTCTCCGTTTTCCAATGTCTTTTGTCCAGCTCCAAAATACTGCCAAACGAAAACTCCCCCGCCGACTATAAGGACAACAGAAATTATGAGAATCCAAACTTTGGAAAAAGCCATACAGTTTCTTACTCTTACTTGTAGGGTGTTCGCCCGAGAATCTCCATTATTTTTTCTGCTCTGTCAGTCCTCAATTGAGAGAAAAATTCGTTTTTCTTTGTTGTGTCAACCTGACTCTCGCAACCCGTCATACGTTCATTAAACCTTGCAAGCACATTATTGCATTCCTGCTCTAAGTTTTCTGCACGAGAACACAAAGAAAAATCTTGGTAGCGTACAGCTTGCTTGTAATAGCAATGTTGAACGTCGCCTCCTCTTGTTATACAAAATGTCTGCTCTCTCTCGATATAACAAGAAAGACCAGCTGGCCGTGAAACGTTTTTGCCATCGAGTTTCACACTTGTAGCAGGCTCTTGTTCTGCTTTGTCTTGTAAGCATTCGTTAAGTTCCTGTGTAGTCCATTGAGATGTCTCTTGCAACGGTATTGAAGTTTTTACTTCTGGTGATACATCTCTTTCGCTCTCCTCGCGAGGTCGTTCGTTGGAATCTTCCACTCCTAGATACTGCCAGGCGAAAACTCCCCCGACCCCAAGCAGTATGACTATGGCAATGGTGAACAAACGGAACATATGTATTATTTATTCACTGCAACTCTTTATCCTCCTAGGATAGCATCTCTTCTAACTCTCTCAAAGCGGCAACTGGATCTTCTGTTTTCCAGATTGAGCTTCCCACGGCAACATAGTCTGCTCCTTTTTGAAACACAGACTGAATATTCTCTTCTGAGATTCCCCCATCTACTCCACAGAGCACATCGGGTTTCATGTCTTTGACTTTTGTAATTTTTTCAAGCACCGAAGGGATAAAGTCATGGCCTTGCTCACCCGGCACCACCGACAAGAGCAATACCGCATCTAAGTTCTTAAGAAAAGGAGTTGCCTCTTTCACATCGGTTTCTGGATTTAAGGCAATCCCCTTTTGAAAAGAATACTTTTCCATGGCAGAGATCACGCCTTCTGGATTTTCCGTTGCCTCCAAATGAAAGAACACTCGTTTTGCTCCGGCTGCACTGCAGTCCTCCAGATAGTTCTCTGGGTCTTTCACCATGAGATGAATTTCAAGATTAAAGAACTGATAGGCCTCCTGGAGTTGAGAAATGTTCACGGAAACTGAGGGTACGAACTTTCCGTCCATAATATCAATCTGTACCCATTTCGTCTGGTTTTTCAAAACTGCCAACTGGCGCTGCAGCTCACTTGGATTATCGGTCAAAATGGCAGGAACAACTTTTTGCATCATTCAACGCCTGCAATCTTTTTAATTCTTCTTTCATGTCTTCCTCCTTCAAAATCGGTCCTCAGCCATGTCTCGATTGCATCAACTGCCTCTTCTTTGGTAAGGAACCTTGCCCCTAAAGAAAGCACATTAACATTATTGTGGGAACGAGACCGCTTCACCAAATCCAAGGAACCTCCATAGTACACGGCAGCTCTCACGCCCTTTACCTTGTTTGCGGCTATTGCCTCCCCTTGCCCTGAAGCGCCAAAGAAAATCCCAAAATTCTCTTGGGGATTCTCTGCAATCTTCCCGGCTGCAGGCAGGATAAAGTCGGGGTAATCATCATTGGGGTTAAAAGCAAAGGCCCCCATATCCTCAACTTCCCTACCCTGTTCTTTAAGATAGTTCTTAATTGCCTGTTTTAACTCAAATCCGGCATGGTCTGAAGCAAGATAGATCATATCTTGATTATACCTCCCAAACTAAAAATCACGAAGCTCGCCTGGCAAAAAAGATTCCCTTTGAAAGACCTGATTGAGAAAGTATTCGCTCCAGGGCTTGTAGATTTCTGCTCCCCAGTTGTCTGCAAGGATATGCAAGAGAAGCTCCGGGTAAAACAAGGGCTGACGATTCCGTATCTTTTGAATATCGGATTCTATCTCCTGGGTAAGATTGGCTTTGCACCAGGTTTCACTGTACGTATCATGCCAATCCACAAGACTTTGAACAGTTGCAATCTCGCTTGAAGTGAGGTCAAACCCGGAAAGAAGACCTGGAATGATAGAGCTGCCTGCATGCTCGTGCCCTGCAGCTTTCGTATTTCCCTCCTGGTCCACAACCTCAAGAATGGTAACCCCAGGTTCTTTTTCAATCCCTTTGCCAATATCGTGTAGACCGCTCGTTATCACCAAAAGATCTTTTCTTGTATATGTACCTTTTACATCAATCTTTTTTGAAAGACGCTCTTCATAGCGCTTTCGCAATTCTGGAGATTTTACAAAATCAAAAGACAAAAGCTCCTGGCAATTCGCAAACACTGACTGCACGTGCTCCAGCACATTTTCAGAATCATGATAGGGGTTCTTTTCCACCAATCGCGAAAGGCGCTGGAACTCTGGCTTTAAAAAGAGCTCTGCCATAATACTTCCGACGCCAGGATGAATTCCTTGCTGGAATAACTGGAACTGTCGAGGTCTCTCTTTGTTGATAACAACAGTCATTGGATAAATTCAATAAAATGTGGGTCACGGAGATCTTTGAGCACAAGATCTGCTCCAGCTTCTGTAAGCTGTAAAACAGAATGGATTCCAGTTGCAACTCCTATCGTTGCAACCTTAGCCTTTTTGCCAGCTTCAATATCTCTTGGTGTATCCCCAACCAAGAAAATAGGATTCCACCCTTGTTTCCTTACCTTCTCAACTAAATCTGAACGTACAGGGGATTCGTCTCCAAATGCGCTTGCTGCAACATCAAAAAAGGAAAGCAAATCAACCTTCTCTGTCTTAGAAAACGCAATGCCCCTTGCATTACCAGTTAATAACCCGAGGGGGATATTGCGGGATTTTAGTTTTTCAAGAAGGGCACACACTCCCGGTAGAACTTCTAGTTTCTCTGGTTGAGAAAAAATTAAGAACTCTTTCTCTAGCGTCTCAAAATAGAGATTTTGTCGAGATCCAGGAGATAAACCAAAGAGCTTTAACACCTCAATCACAATCTGCAGATCTGTCTTCCCGCGGTGGTCCAGCATATCAATGCCAGCCTCAATACCGTAGACTTTCAAAAATGCCCTGCGAAATGCTTGCTCGTGAGCGAAAGACCCCTTGAGAAGGGTCCCATCAATATCAAAAAGGACGAGTTTCCCCATGGGTCATATTACCTCGCACCGAAAAAGAAGACAAAACAACTTTCCATCCTCCCAAGACCAAAAAGAGAGCGATGCCTACTCCAAAAAACAAGATTGCCTGGCCGGGGCCGGAACTAAAGAAATCCTGCACCGTTCCAGCTGCTTCTGCAGTAAACTGCACCTTTTTTTGCCCCTCCTCTGGTATACGTTCTTCTTTAAAGGTTATGGTTCCGTTTCCCAGTACCCCAAGCTGAACAGATTCTTCTCTTTCGGGCAATGGAGTCAACGCCAGCGCATTCTCTTGCTCTTTCTGTGCAAGATATGCGGTGTAAAGGGCTGCAACCTGGGGCTTTAATGCCTCCACCTCGAGCGCAATGCGGTTTACTTCCTGCTCAATTTCCTGGAGTTTCTTTGTTTTCTCCAAAAAGCTTCCGAGTCCCCCTTGCTCAAAGCTAAAAAGAATGTCTCCCCATGGCTTTCCTAAGGCAGCTGGGATTGCCAGAGAGGTTGCCCAAACGCGATTTGAGGCCGTATCCGCTTCTTCAAGTCCGCCGTCAGGCGCCTGCTGAGAAGCTAACCAGGAACCATCAGGGGTTTCAGAGAGGGCAGAAAGCGCCTGGAGCGCCCAGGATGTCGCATATACATTCCCAAAAGAACCTTGTTCCTGCTCTCTGCTTTTCACATATGATAATGCTTTTGCAAGGCCTTCCTCCACGCCCTGCAGCTGAGAAAACGGAACGAGAGCTTGAATGGCAGCTGCCGTAAGGTCAACATCTCCAAAAGAGCCACTTTCATCTTGCGAGGAGAGAACAAAGTCCGCATCCTGCTGTATCATTTCGTCTGCAGGCCCGTATCCTGCACGGTTCAGCACTACCAAAGCAAAGATGTCATCATTTACCAATTCTGCATTCCCGAACTGCTTTCCATCAAACGCATCAACAATGTGCTTTATGTGATTTGTGGAGGTTCCTGTAGCTGGGTTAATGCCAAGGGCCATTAAGGCCATCGCCCTTCTCTCTTGGTCCGTGAGAAGGGTTCCGGGATCTGGATTAGAAAGAAGATAGCTCTGCAATCGTTCTTTCGCAGGGCTGTCTTTGCCCGAAGCCCCAAACGCAATAGCCACCCAATCACTCAATAATGCAGCTCCAAAAGAACCTTGCTCGTTCTGCTGGGAAGCAAGGAAATCAAGTGCCTTGACTGTTTGAAAGTCCTTTGTAGCAGGCTGGGTTACTCCCCCGATATACGCACGCTGGCGTACCTCTAAGGCAGCAGAAGGAAAGTAGAAATCTTCTTTTATGCCAATCTGGTACTGGCCCTGCTCTTCAATGCTAAACACAGCCTGTCCGTTTTCATCTGCCAAGCTTGTCTGAATTTCCAAAGGAGACCAGGGATTATCCGGATCTGGCTGCGTAATTCCAATGGTAACTCCAAGAAGCGCTGTCCAGGTGTTGTCTTTATAATTATACTCCTGCGAACTTGCGGTAAACTGGGTTCCAACCTCCACAGAAGAAAGAGACAAGACAACTTGCCTGGAGGGGCCAAAATACACATAGACCGTCTCACCACCATTGAGTACGTATTTGTCCATTCCTACTTCAGGAGTCGCGGCGTTCACGGCATACAGCCAATTGTCACATTTCTCTGTTCCAAGGCTTGTAATGAAAATGCAATTCACCAAAAGGGAATCAAAAGAAGGAAAGTACTGAATCTGAGACAAGGCAAAAGTAGGGTCGACCTCAGCCAGTGCGGCAAGAACTCCCAGCACGCTTTTGGCATCCACCTCCCTTGGTATGCCTTCAATATCCGTTACGCTTATCGTTCCGGAATCCGGAAGCTCAAATAAAACATGGTCTAATACCATGGTTTCCTGATGGCGCAAGGACACCGTGACCCCTGCTGCACCAACTGACCCTGCAAACAGTAAACCCCCCAAAACCAGCAGAAAAACTGCACTAATACGCTTCTTCATCTTCATAGCTCCAAGTAATGATATCATATGGTTGAATAATGTATTGCGAAACGCCAATCTTGGCTTTCTCGCCGTTGATAGAGTAAATCCAGTATTTTCGCTCTCCATTGCTCTGACGCAAGCCGTTTATCTCTTCTACTAGAAATCCCAATCCTGGAAACTCTTTTCCTTTAAAGTTCAGATCTGAGGCCTTTTGCAGAGTTTCCATGGCATCATACGCAGAACTGCCTGCCTCTACCTCAACCTCATACCTTAACCCTTGAACTTCAAGCACAAAAGGTATCTTTTCATCTTGGATAAAAGAACCCTCTTTACCCTGAGGGGGTGGGACAATATCTTGTGTCCTACCCTCAAAGGAAGCGGCCACAGCTACACCTCCTCCTAAAAGAACTACAGAAAAGAGCAGAAAAAATGTTCCTTTTCCTTTGTTCATGCGAATGAAGCATTCTACCCTAGGAAACAAAAAAACGTCAAGCCATACAACCCTTAGCCATCTGTGGATTACTTCTGGCAG
>JAUYJZ010000047.1 GCA_030698465.1 bacterium
TCAGGGAACCCACAAAGGGGTCCGTTGCAATTTTAAAAGCCAAGGCAGAAAAGGGTTCATCATCTGCAGCGTGTCTTTCAATCTCTTGTCCGCTATGAGGATCAATCCCTTTAATTGGTGGAACATCCACGGGGGAAGGCAAGTAGTCCACTACCCCGTCAAGCATCAACTGCACTCCTTTGTTCTTTAAAGAAGAACCCACAAACACCGGAACAAGTTTATTTGCCAGGGTGGCCTTGCGCAGCACCCCTTTCACATCTTCCACAGGAATCTCTTTGCCCGCAAGATATTTTTCCATTAAGACCTCATCTTCCGCCACTACCTTTTCCATAAGAGTTTCTCTCCACTGCTTTGTTTTTTCTGCATACTCTTTTGGAATATCCTCCACTATAACCTCTTGACCGAAGTCACCCTTGAAGGAATAAAGTTTCTGGGTGATGAGATCAATGATTTTTGAAAACTCACTTTCCTCGCCGACAGGAAGCTGTACTGCAACGGCATTTGGAGTTAGCTTTTGAAGAATAGAGTTAAAGCTCTTTTCAAAAGAAGCTCCCATGCGATCCAGTTTATTGATAAAGCACATGCGGGGAACCTCAAACTTATCAGCTTGTCGCCATACGGTTTCTGACTGAGGTTCTACCCCAGCTACCCCGTCAAACACTACTACCGCCCCATCTAAAACTCTCAAAGAACGCTGCACCTCCACGGTAAAATCAATATGGCCTGGAGTGTCAATAATGTTAATACGAACCTCTTTTTCCTTGTTTTTATCTAAAACGTATGTGGGAATCCAAAAGCATGTGGTGGCGGCCGATGTTATGGTAATGCCTCGTTCTCTCTCTTGTTCCATCCAATCCATGATGGCAGCTCCCTCGTGTACCTCCCCTATCTTGTGGGAAATTCCCGTATAAAACAAAATACGCTCGGTCGTTGTGGTTTTCCCGGCGTCAATGTGGGCGATGATTCCGATATCGCGGACTCGTTCTATGGGATACTTTCGAGGCATACTCCTACGAATTACGAATTTATACAAATATACGAATAAATGCGAGGAATGTTGCTCTCCGGGAAGCTCTCGGAGGTGTTTTGGCATGGTTTAAACAAAACACCGAGAGCGCAGCTCCCAAAACCTCGCTGGGGTTTTGAGGAGCGGTTCTCCGGGAGTAATATTCCGAGCAGAACCTACCACGCGAAATGTGCAAACGTCGCTCGTCGACTAAGTCTCCTCGCTCCTTCAAAACCCTCGGTTTTGAATAATTTCCTACACGGGGAGATACCCAATCTCCCCGACCCCCTCTGTGATTTGCTCATTTCACCATGCGAAATGAGCAAATGCTCGGTTTGCTTCTGCCATGCGATGAGTGTCTTCTTTTTTCTTGAAAGCTGTCCCCTCCCGATTATATGCTGCCATAAGTTCCTCGGCCAGCTTTTCTTGCATGGCCTTTCCCTTTTTGCCACGGGCGGCTCCAATAATCCAGCGAGTGGCCAGCGATTCCTTCCGATGTTCTTTTACCTGTACGGGAACCTGGTACGTGGCACCCCCTACTCGCCTCGACCTTACCTCAAGAATGGGAGCAACGTTTTCCAGCGCACGTTCAAACACCTCCAACGGGTCTTTTTTGGTCTTTTCCTTAATGATGTCCAGCGCTCCGTATACAATCTTTCGTGCGGCCGTCTTCTTACCCTGTGTCATAATATGATTAATAAACTTTGCAATCTGGACATTGCTGTATTTGAGGTCCGGCGAGGGTACACGTTTTTGTATCTTATATCTTGGCATACTATTTTATTTTACTCTCTTAGTTCCATATTTACTCCTAACCTGCTTTCTTCCTTCAACTCCAGAGGCATCTAAGACTCCACGCACAATATGATAGCGAACTCCAGGAAGATCTTTTACTCTTCCTCCTCTTAAAAGCACTACAGAGTGCTCTTGCAGATTATGCCCCACGCCGGGGATGTAGGCGGTAACCTCCATACCGTTTGAAAGACGGACTCGAGCAACCTTTCTCAAGGCAGAGTTTGGCTTCTTGGGAGTAGTGGTAAAAACTCTTAGGCACACCCCCCGTTTGTATGGAGCAGGATACTGCACGGGCTGATTCTTTTTTGTATTAAACCCAAAACTCAGAGCAGGGGTCTTGTCCTTCTTTTTTGATTTCTTTCTTGGGTTTTTTAAGAGTTGCCGTAGGGTAGGCATATCAAGAGAACTTGTATCAAAAAAATCTCATACTGTCAACTTAAAAGAAAGAAGAACCCACGATAAGACGGAACAGAAAGTTCACTACAGGGGATACGAAACCAAAGAAAAAGAAGATGATAAAAAGCAAAATGAAGAGCCCAAACTGCGAGAGAATAATCTTGAGTGCCGCAAAGCGCCTGGGCAGAAAGGTAAATAGGATATGAGAGCCGTCTAAAGGAGGAATGGGCAAGAGATTGAATACTGCCAGAAGAATATTCAAAATGACAATATAAGAGAAGATTGTGACCAGGGCTGGACTAAATTCGGTTAAAGGAAGAAAACGCAGTACCAAACCAAAAATTAAGGCGATGGAAAGGTTGGACCCGGGTCCTGCCAGGCTTACCAGGGCAGAACCATACTTCTTGTCTCTAAAATTCAGAGGGTTCACGGGAACTGGCTTTGCCCAGCCAAAAATAATCCCTCCACCTCCCAATTGAGACATTAAAATCAAAAATCCCGGAAGAAGAATGGAACCGATGGGGTCCAGATGCGGAATGGGATTCAAGGTCAACCTTCCCGCCTGCTTTGCTGTAGGATCTCCCAGGGCATTAGCCACAATACCATGAGACACTTCGTGGAGTACCACAGAGAATATCAAAATTATAATCAAGAAAATAAATTCCATGACTTCCATCCTATCATCTCCTTGCAAAAGAAGAAAGGTGTGCTACACTTTTTTGTATGGCACAAATATGCGCAAAATGCGGAAAAGGCAGGAATATTGCCTGGAGATTAGTAAAACTCCGGGGGAAATATAATCCCACCGCAAAAAGAATCCAGAAACCCAATCTTCAGTGGACCAAGTTGGCTACGGGAGAGCGAGTAAAAGTATGCACCAAGTGTAAGAAGACCCTGGTCAGGACATAAGGAATTTTCCGTAGAAAATTCAAAATCCCCCCGTGGTGGAAAAATATTAAAAACCGAAGGTTGTTAAAATCGGGGGGTCGGGGGGATTTTATCGGGGCGTAGTATAATGGTAGTACGCGAGGCTGGGGGTCTTGCAGCTTGGGTCCGATTCCCAACGCCCCGACCATAAGAAGTTAATATACCTGTTTTGAAAAACGATTTGCCTTTGACAGTTTTCCAAAACAGGCCCCGGATTTGCATTATTGCCCCTCGAAGACTCGGGGCGCGCAAATCCGTCAAAAGCCAAGCAGTTGGCTTTTGACCCCGACATGAATCCCGCACAAAATGCCCAAGAACAGAGGCGCGTTGTACGGGAAAAACAATAACAATAACAAGCTTAATTTTGTGCGGGATGAAGTTCAAAATCCCTCTGGGAAACGAAAACCTTCCTAATGTCCTAAGGAGATACAGATATGCTCCAGATGGCTGGGATCAAAAAACCGGAGAACTCCGGTTTTTCCGGTCCTTGACCGGGAGACAATACCCCAGATTCCATCTCTACTGCGAAAAACAAGGAGAGACCGCTGTATGTAATCTTCATCTTGATCAAAAACAGCCCTCGTACCAAGGCAGCGCAGCTCACAGCGGCGAATACGAAGGCACTCTAGTAGAACAAGAAATTCAACGCATCCTTAGTCTCACTTAGTTATCCCCGCCCAGCAGGGCGAGGCTCGCCTCCTCTGGAGGCGGCACACCTTAGTTCGGTTAAGTTTTGGGGGTAAGTTTGAAGGAAACAAAGAACACCCTTCTGGGTGTTCTTTGCGCCCCATTCTTCCATAAATATTTCCGACAAAGGTTCAGGTGGGTGCCAAAGGTCAAACCCAAGGGTTTAACTCATATCTGGCTCCCTAAAAAAGATATAGCGGAAAATTTATAAGAAGAACGGGCACCCTTATTATACCACGGCATCAAGGAGGGCAGTCAAATCAAAATCTTATTCTAAAATCCCGTCCAAATTTACATCATACAAAATCTTCTCTTGCACCACATTGTAACGTATAAGCTCATCAGCCTTAAACCAATGGGCAATCTCCCTCTCTGCCTCCTCAAGTGAACCTGAAGCATGAATCAGATTTCGGACAGAACGGTTATCCTTATCGGACATTTGATAGGAATCGAGCACAAAGTCGCCTCGTATGGTTCCAACATCAGAAGACAAGGGTTCTGTTCCCCCTGTAACTTTGCGAATAATCTCTACTGCATGCGCTCCCTGCCACACCATGGCAACCACTGGGCCCGCAGACAAGTATTTTTTGAGATTTTCTAGAATCTTAGCTGAAATCTCCAAGGGGTCTTTGGATGGTGGCTCCAATCCCCTTTTCTCATAGGATGCTATGGTTTTCTCTCCCGTCTTTTGGAGCCAGGCTGCATCCAATGTATAGTGCTTCTCTACAAAATCTGGGGTGGGAACCAGGAGTTTTAAACCAACTAACTTTAAGCCAATGCGCTCATAGCGTTTCACAATCTCCCCCACCAAAGAGCGCTGAATGCCATCGGGCTTAATCAATACCAATGTTTTCTCTTCTTTTGGATGCATAGATTATTTCAGATAAAAGAATATGGTTTCTTCTTGATCTGTTCTGCGTACATCTATACCATATTCTGCCAAATTCGCAAGCGTTTCAGGATGCGGGTGTCCATAGCTGTTGTCTTTTCCTATGGAGATGACGGCAACTTCAGGGGCTACCATTTCCAGGAACCCTTTGGAGCTTGAAGTATTGGAACCGTGGTGGGCAACCTTCAGAATGTCGGCAGTAATGTCGGTTCCTGCTTCCACCAAGTACGCTTCAATCTTTTTTACGGTATCCCCTGTCAACAGCGCTTCATGTTCCCTAAAGACCAATCGCATGATGACCGAAGACTCATTACTTGTTTCTTTCTGCGCATCAATTTCGTTCTTCGGGTATAGGATCTCAAGAAAAGCTCCGGAGTTTCCAAGTAAAATCCGTTGCCCTGCTTCTGCCATCAATATTCTTGCCCCTACTTCTTTGAGAGCCTCTTTGAAAGCAGCAAATGCTTTGGTATCTTTTTCTTTGCCGCTCCAAAGAACATTTGAAACCTCATAGCGCTTAAAGACCGCAATCAAACCAACAAGGTGATCTGCTTCAGGATGCGTTAGAACAACAAGATCCAGGGTCTTATCCCAAAAAGGCATCACCTCTCCCAAGCGGGAAAGCACTTTCTCGTCTGCTCCACCGTCAATGAGAACTTGATGTCCTTGAGGCGTCTCAAAATAAATAGCATCTCCTTGCCCCACATCAAAGAAAGCAAGCTCAAGGGAAGGACTAGAAACAACCTCACTCCAAAGTACAGCGGCTCCAAACAGCGCCGCCAGCAAGATTACTAAAAGAACAGTGGTTCTCATTTAAACACAAACCCAGCCCTCTATGCTGTTGAAAATGTAAGGAAATCCATTCGACAGCTTAGAGGGCTGGGTTGCAAAATAGCCTTCTTAATAGTTTACTTTGATCCGAGGATGCGGAACATCTTGGTGCCGCACTTAGGGCAAGTTCCGGTAAGGGCTCTTCTCGTCTTTCCACCCTTTCCTTTCATTGGGACTTCCTTTTCCCCTTGAATCTCGCGCTTTGCTTTACACTTTACACAATATCCTTCAGTAGCCATGTGTTTCAAACAAGTTATACTGGTTATGAGGCGACCTTTCCCTCGCTTTCCACGTTTCACTCTTATTATACCCTAAATAAAACCAAGATGGTAGTCAAGGCCTTCACCTTTGAATACTCAAAGGTGAAGGCCAAGCCCTCTTATCCTAATTCTACTTTAAAAAACGACTCAAAAAAGGAATTTTCCCTTCCAACCCCCAGAATCTCCCTGCTCCACTAAAAGAAAGTACAAGCAAAGAGGCAGCATAGACAATATGCTCATCTATCAAAAAGGAGTGCTCCCCAACATACGGGAATTCAAGGATTGGGAAATAGTACATCAGCATAAGCAAGGCTCCAAGAATACCACTCAGACGAACTCCCAGCCCCAAGATAAGAGAAGCCCCGATGAGAGTAAGTCCCCACTCATTCAACAGATTCGTGACAGAAAGGAGTTCTGGAGAAGCCAGCCATTGGTAAAGCCCAGAAAAAGTTTTAGCTCCCTTCAGGTATCCCACAGCACTCCATTCTGGGTTTATTACCTTGGTAATTCCCGCATATAGGAATAGTCCACCCAAAGAAACGCGCAAGAAAAGTAGAGAGATTTTTTGAAAACTCATAATGTTTATTATTTTTTTTATGTTGCAAGCCATCCTCCGTCGACATAGAAGGTAGCTCCTGTGGCATAACTTGATTCTTCAGAAGCCAAGAATACAACCATTGCAGAGACCTCTTCTGGTTTCCCTTTCCGCTTTAGAGGAACTGCAGCAACCATTGCATCCATTGCTTCCTCTGGAATGCCGGCTTGAGCAATCATAGGAGTATCAATGGCTCCGGGAGCTATGGCATTCACCGTAATACCCAATGGGGCCCATTCCACGGCCAAGGTCTCGGTCATACCAAGGACTCCTCCCTTGGAAGCGGTATAGTGAACGCCCCCCGCAATCCCTACTCCGGTCTGCCCCGAAGCAACAGAAGCAATGTTAATGATTCTTCCCCATTTCTGCTTTGCCATCTCCTTTGCGGCGCGTTGGGCACACAGAAATTGCCCCTTTAAGTTAATGTCGAGAGTTCGGTCCCACTCCTCTTCAGTCATTTCCAGGGCAGGCTTTGGCGAAAAAATGCCAGCATTGTTCACCAAAATATCAAGTTTACCCCACTGCTTTACAACTTCCTCGAAAACCTTGCTTACTCCTTTCGCATCCGTAACATCCATCTTAAAAGCTAGGGCCTCTCCTCCCTGGGACGTTATCTCCTTTGCAACCTCCTCACATTCTGCAAGATCAATATCGGTCACCGCAACTTTAGCTCCCTGTTTTGCCAAAAGGAGTGCGTGGGATTTCCCCATTCCTCTCCTTGCACCTGTCACAAGCGCAACTTTGTTTTGTAATTCAAACATATTTTTTGTGCTTTATTTTATCTCTCTTTCGGCCTGCATTTATTGTACACCCTTCCCCCGTGGTTGCAAAAACACAACCAAGGAAAGCAAAAATAAAAGAGTACTTAAAAAAGCTGAAAGAAGACAATACTGGCACCATGCCTCCACTAAAAAGGCCTGAACAAATATTAACCACAAAGAAAACAGAAATCCTCCCAAAGGTAAAAGCAGTGCCCATTTCAAAAATAAAGAGTTTCTTGTATCCAGGAACAGAATAGTGAGAAAAAAGATTGCGGCATAGTACAGGGCACCAAATAAGGCGATGGGAATACCAAAGAAACTGGAGAATTCACTCTTGAGTACTTCTCCGCACCCATGCGTAATGGTGCAAATTAAAGGAATACCAAGATAATGCTCAGCCACAAGATACGAGGCATCTAAAAACCCAAGAAAACTCAAAACCAAAAAGGCAATGAGTATCCAACGAGGAGGGTTAGAGAGTCTGGAGAATGAGAGCTTGAAAGGCGTCATAGTTCTGGGGATTCACGATACGCTTTCCTTGCAGAAAGAAGGAGGGGGTCCCAGTAACTCCAGCAACATTTCCGCCCGAAAGATCTGCCTGCACCTTATCCTTCACCTGTGAAGAATCAAAATCAGCTGCGAATTGTTCCTCATTGAGTCCAAGTTCTGCGGCATATCCTATAAAAACGTCCTTTGCGTTCCGATCCCCCGCCCATTCAAGTTGCGCTTCAAAAAGCATATCGTACATTTCCCAGAACTTTCCCTGGAGAGCAGCTGCTTCCGCAGCTTGGGAAGCAAGCTGGGCTTGAGGATGAATCTGGCGTAAAGGATAGTTGCGATACACAAACTTTACCTGATCTGAAAACTCCTCTTCTAACTGCTGTACTAGGGAAAAGTATGACCTGCATGCAGGACATTGAAAATCTCCGTATTCCACCAGTACCACAGAGGCATCTTCTGGTCCTTTAAAATGATCTTGGCCGGTTAACACTGGGAGGTCTGAACCCTCTTCTGTTTCCGGAGGCTCTGGCACCAAGGCAACCACACCCCAAACGCCGAGCCCAAAGAAAGCAACAACACCCAGCCAAAGCAGAAGGCGTTTTAATCCTCTTTGCTGCCTTGCTTTGCTTACTCCCTCCTTGCGCTCTTGGCGCCGCAGTTCCCTTCGTTCTTTTTTTGTTAACTGCTCATCCATACTACAAGACAGAATCAATAATGGCTTTTAAGGTGGGGGCGCCAGGCTGATACCCTGGGCTGTTCTCGTCAAAGGGCACAGCACCCCGTACGGGAACTCCATTCACAAAAGAACCTGGGGTCCCAGCAACTCCGGCCTGTATCCCCTCTTGATAGTCCTGTTCAACCTTGTCCTGATACTTTCTACCAGAAACACAATCATCGAACTGAACGAGGTTCATCCCCAAGGACTGCGCCATTTCACGATAGAAAGAAGAACTCAGCCGCTCTTGCTGTTCAAACATGGCATCTGCAAACTGCCAGAATCCTTCGTCCCCCTTTTGTTCCCATACGCATTCAGAGGCTTCAGCCGCAGGTCGTGCGTTGGGATGAATAGCATCCAGAGGAAAGTGTTTATAGACCCAGCGGAGGTCATCCCCATATTCTGTCAATGCCTGCTGGACCGTAAGATGAAACTGCTGGCAGAACGGACACTGTAGGTCAGAAAACTCAACCAGGGTTATCTTAGCTTCAGGATTTCCTCGGATATGGTCGTCTGCGGTAATGATGAAGTCCACGGTGGAGCCATTGTTATCCACGGTTCGAGGTTGAACTGCACCCCCACCTGTTGGTTGCGCACCAGATTCTCCTTTTGTAGTTATATTCACCCCACCGCTGTAGACCAGGGCACCTCCAAGAACGAGAGAGGCTGCCACAATTGCTACTGGAAGAAAGAGATCTTTGTATTCTTTTAGGTTGTTCATAGAATAAAGTAATTATTTAGTATCTGAAACCTTTCCATGTAGCTCACAAAAATCACCTTTTGTTTGATAGTATTCATATGAGGAGGTTGCTGCCACAGCTCCTAAAGCAGAGGCGGTAATATCTTGCTTAAATCTTCCAAAGTGCGAGGTGGCGTCCCCTGCGGCAAATACTCCAGGTACATTTGTCTTCATGAAGTTGTCGACTTTCATATATCCTTGCTCATCCAATTCAATGCCAAGCTGTTCTGCAAAGGTACGGTCTGGATCAAAACCAATTTCCACAAACATACCATCTACCACCAAATCATCCAGCTCTTCGCCGGGTTTATGGTTTGAACTTGAAAGCACAAGCTTCTCTAAAAACTTTTCTCCCACAATCTCTTTTATCTCGTGTTCAAGCAATACTTCCACCTTGTCTCCCAGTTTCTTCATCTTCTCTAAGTTCACGGGTTCAGCCAATACTTCCTTGCCTCGAACAATAAGGTATATTTTTTCAGCATACTCAGCTAAAAAGTTCACTCCTTTTACCGAAGAATCTCCCCCTCCAATCATGGCAACCTTTTTCCCGTTGTACACCGGACCATCACACGTCACGCAGTAATGCACGCCCTTTCCGGTCAACTCCTTTTCATTGGGGAGACCAAGATGCCTCCGCTGAGAGCCAATGGCAAGGATAACGGTATTGCCTTGAAATTCTTTTTCACCAACCGTAACTACAAAACAATTCCCATCAGAAGTAATCTTTTCTGCTTTGCCCTTTTCAAATGTCACGCCATCCCCTTTTGCCTGCTCTCGCATCTCTTGCATTAATTCCAAACCGTCAATGGATTTGGTGCCAGGCCAGTTTTCAATCTTCCCTGCGGTAGCCGTCTCCCCTCCAAACTCCCCTTGAACAACCAAAATCTCCATTTTGTAGCGCTTCGCATAGATTGCGGCCGACAGGCCGGCGGCTCCAGATCCAATAATAATGAGGTCGTATTTCATATCTGTTCTATTGTACGTCCTTTTCCCCGTTCTTTGCAAGATAGAAAGCGCTGGTTATTAAACCTATATGAGAGTAGGCCTGGGGAAAGTTTCCCAGAAACTCTTTGGTTTTAGGATTTATCTCTTCTGCATAGAGACCCACATGATTGGCAAGCTTTACCAGGTTTGCAAGATGGATTCTTGCGCGCTTCACTTCCCCTGCAAACACCAAAGCATCAACAAGCCAAAAAGAAGCTGGGAGAAAAGCCCCTTCGCGGCCAGGAAGTCCGTCTTTGGCGGTGTAGCGCATGAGCAAGCCGTTTTGTACCGAAAGTTCCCGCTCAATAGCCTGAAGAGTGGAGATCATTCTGGGGTTCTTTCCCTCAATAAAACCCACCACGGGCATAAGTAGCAAGGAAGCATCCAGGTCTTTTGAGTCAAACGTCTGCACAAAAGACTGCTTTTCTTCTGACCAGCCCCGCTCCATGACTGCGGCAAAGATCGCTTCTTTTTCAGTTCTCCAAACCTCAAGCTCTCCTTCAAAAGAATACTGCTCTGCAATTTTCAGGGCTCGGTCCAGAGCAACCCAGCACATAACCTTAGAATATACAAAGTGCTCAGCTCCCCCTCTTACCTCCCAGAGGCCCTCATCTGGTTCTTGCCAAATCTTTGTCACGTAGTTTGCAAATTTGCGCAAGATTTCCCAGGTACTTTCCTCTACCCTGTAGCTTTCATCCATTAAGTGAATATGCCAAACGGTATCCAATAGGGAGCCAAAAATATCCCATTGCTTTTGCAGGGCAGCTGAGTTGCCAATGCGAACTGGCTTTGAACCCCTATATCCTTCCAGATGCGGCAGAATTTCTTCTTTGAGATTGACCTCTCCTTGCAAACCATACATGATCTGCACATTCTTTGGGTCAAAATTCTTCATGCTGCAGCATTCATCCAATAACCATTCCACATAGGAGCGTGCTTCCTTTACATAACCCATCTGAAACAGGGCTTGCAGGGTAAAGGAAGAATCGCGAATCCAGGAAAATCGATAATCCCAATTCCTTACTCCGCCAATAGCCTCTGGCAAAGAGGCAGTAGGGGCTGCTGCAATAGAGCCTGGCGGTTCAAAAAACAGAATCTTTAGAACCAAAGAAGAGCGCACCACCATATCATGCCAAGGGCCCGCAACCGGGCAAGATTTCAGGTCGCATCGATGCACCCAATTACGCCAAAAATCTTCAGTAATCTTAAGCTCTTCTTCATAATGTGCGTCTACTTGATCCTCTGAAGTTGGCTTATGATAGTGAAAAGCAAGGTATGCGGATTCTCCCTCTTTGAGCTGTAGGGTCGAGTGCGCAGTATTATCTCGTATGAGATATTTCCCGGGCGATACTAGTTTTCCCTTCCTTTTACTTTCATGATCCACTGCAATACCCTTCTCTGTTAAGGAAAGTGCGGTCTCTCCTCGGGCATAGTCAAAGCGTGGAGCAAACTCTACAGCAAGTTCGCAGGTTCCTTTTATACATACAATCTTTCTATGTATCTCTGCCTTTTCAATCTCTTCCATATCCTTACCACCTTGAGCTGGAATGTAGTCAATTAACTCAGATGACCCCTTTTTGGTCTGAAATCTTGTAACAAGGATATTGGTTTGCCCTAAATACTCCTGATGTGAAGTAAACTCCTCTGTTGGAGCAATGCTCCACTTCCCTCCCTTCATATCATCTAAGATGGCAGCAAACACCGAGGGCGAGTTTAAATGGGGAGCTGGAGCCCAGTCAATTGACCCATCCTTTGAAACTAGGGCCGCCGACCTTAGATTTCCAATGATGGCATAGTCGCGAATGGGTTTATACATCTTCTTTTTGTTTTGCGAAAATCAGTGCTCCATGCAATCCACCAATGTCTCTGAGCATTCCTTTTTTCAGAGGCGGGGGTTTAGGAAATATGGTCACGGCTTTTTGATAATAGCTGTTCAAGGAATCCCAGGGAATGCTGGGGGTCCCCAAGATCATGGCTCCTCCCAAAACGACAACATCGGGAGACCAGTGCATCACGGTATTGTTGAGTCCTACAGCCAACACTTGAGCTAACTCTTCCCAAATTGTTGGGTCAAGAACCTCCCGCGCTTTCTTTCCAGTTCTCCTTTCCAAGGCGGTCCCCGAAACAAAGCTTTCCAAGTGCCCTTTTCCTTTGCACCCAGGACCACAAGAGACGTCACTCTTGAAATCCACAATCTGGTGCCCAGGCTCAAATCCCAGGGCACTCCGGTCTTCCTTTCCTTCTATAATGCGGGCTCCTCCAACACCCGTGCTCACAGTAAGATAGGCTACAATAGGATATCCTTGACCGGCTCCATGAACTGCCTCTCCTAAGCCCACAAACATTGAATCATTCCCAAGATATGCTGGAACGTTAAATATCCGCTCCAACTCCTTTTTTAAGGGCTTTTGCACCCAGCTCACAATATGCGGGGAGGCAACAAGCATGGAACGCTGCTCATCTAAAGGGCCTGCAATTCCTACGGCAACTGCTTTTAACGGCTCTCCCCTCAACTCTTTTTGTATCTTTGAAAAAACCTTTACTGCGTCTTCAAAACTCTTTGGAGTGGAGAGAATAACCGGCTCCTCAATCGTTTCTCCGTCGCGCGAAACAGCGTAGCGGAACTTCGTGCCTCCAATATCAAACAATAAATACATATTATTGAATGTCAGTAAAGATATGGACTTCCTTCATCTCATGGATAATACGGGCTGGAGTCTCCTCAAGCGTCCCCTCGTTCTTGAGCACACGGGAAAGCGCGTCGTGTTTCTCCTTTCCTGCCGCATAGAGTACCACATGGTCCACCATGCGAAAGAACGGCATCGTAATGGTTACCCTTAACGAATACTCGTTCTTGTTTCCGGCATCATATCCTACAACCCATCTTTCTCCTTCAAAAAGCTCCTGGAATGCACTTTTTTCTTTGGGAAATGGCATGATACCCGCGGTATGCCCATCAAGCCCCATGCCTTGGGTTATGATAATTCTTCCTCCGGGGTGTTCTTCGCGCCATTTTCGCAGGGCATCCTCAAAATGCCTGCTAAACATTTCTATGTCCTGCCCCGATTGCACTCTTGTATCAATAAAATAAGCACCATGTTCTTCTGCTTTCTCAAAAAAAGATGTTTCTGCGAGTTGTGCAAAATTATTCACTTTGGAATCCTCTGAAAACCGCTCGTCGGCCATCCCGACTATAAAGTTTGGCGGGAAAATCGCAACATGCTCTAGTAATTCCAATGAGGAACCCCCAGAAGATAAAAACAGCGTGGGCACATGCGAGTGTGCTTCTAAAGTCTGGTTTAAATATGCAGCTGCCTTCTCTACTGCCTCCCCTTTGCTCTTTGTCCGGGTAATCTCCATTGTCATATCTTATGGCCCCCAAACACAGCTCTCAAGGTAGAGAGAATCCTTCCGGTAAAGCTTGGGTTCTTTTCAGAACGCACCCGAAAATCAAAGGCTCCCTTAATAATGGGGATGGTAACCTTTAGCTTCTTTGCGGTTTTTACGGTCCATTCTCCTTCTCCTGTATGAGAAACAGATCCTGAAGCCTTTTGTAAATCCTCTCCGTATTTCTCAAATCCCTCTCGTAACCAGTTCACCAGTCGGGAGGTAATAATGCTGTTTTGGCTATATACATCAACCACATCGTACAGTCGGAACTTAAAGGGCGCTTTTTTTAGTACGGTAAATCCTTCAGCTAAGGCCTGCATCATGCCATACTCAATGCCGTTGTGTATCATCTTTGCAAAGTGTCCTGCCCCGGATTTCCCCATGTACCCAGAACGTGTATCTGAAAGAGCGCGGAACAATGGTTTTATTTTTTCATATACCCGCTTCTCCCCGCCCGCCATAATGGCAAATCTCCCCTGCTTAATGGACACGGGACCTCCTGAAATCCCTGTATCCAAATAATGAATCCCTTTCTTTTTCAATCTTGCAGCTCTTCTCATGGAATCTTCAAAAAAAGAATTGCCACCATCAATAACCACATCCCCTCTTTTGAGAACATGAAGCAGCCCAGAAAGTACCTGGTCAACGGGTTTGCCCGCAGGAACCATAAGGAACACGATGCGCGGAGAAAGAAGATTGAGGGTAAGTTCCGAAATTGAAGATACGGTCCCGCGCGCTTGGATATCGTATGTTTCGACTTTCCAGCCTTTCTGGCGCAATCTCTGCACCATCGGCCTACCCATCTTCCCTAAACCTATAAAACCTAATTGCTTATGCATAGTTAAAGTATTCTACTATAATCCTGTTTTTGAAAACGCTTTGCCTTCAGCAGTTTTCCAAAACAGGCCCTGGATTTGCATTATTCGTCCCGCAGGGACGCGGGACGGCGCAAATCCGCCAAAAGCAAAGCAGTTTGCTTTTGGCCCCATTTTTCCAAGCCCTATAAATCCAATTTCTTTTTTCATACCCTTCTGAAAACTTACTCTCGGTAAGGTGTGGATAACTTACCGAGAGTAAGTTTTATTAAGTTTCTATCACAGGGGCGCCTTTCAGATATGATACCAAAGGAACCTTTG
>JAUYJZ010000059.1 GCA_030698465.1 bacterium
GGCTGATCCCTTCTCCCTGTCTCCCCACACAGCAGGATCCTCTAAAAGCTTTTCAATCTCAGTCATTCTCTGTTCTTTTGCGAGCAAGTCAAAGACAGTCCTCCAGCGTCTGAAGGCGTTGCTGCATCTCTTGGATTTTCCCCTTGATGTCTTCCATATGGAGCCGAAGGGCAGAATCGAACTGCCGTCCATGGTTTACGAAACCATTGCTTTACCACTAAGCTACATCGGCACGAGGGAGCGGGTGACGAGAATCGAACTCGCGTATCTTGCTTGGGGCCAAAACTCAACTGCTTGAGTTTTGGCGGGCATTTTCTCTGCGAGCGATGTTTGTAGCAACGAACCGCGAGTCAAGAAAATGCACCGGGCTACAATATCCATTCCTCTCTTGAGCGGATGAGGGGAGTCGAACCCCTGCTTCGACCTTGGGAAGGTCACGTACTACCGCTATACTACACCCGCAACGTACAAATTTTCAATAAAATTTTACGTTGCTGGAACGTTTAATTTCTGGAAGAAATTATTACGTTCCGCATTTTTCATTTTTGAAACCACGTGAAGGGATTCCACCATATTTTTTCTGCCTGCAGTGTTTGTTCGGGTTCTTCAGAAGGCAACACGGTCACCACTTCTTCTCCTGGCTTTTGATACAGGCCTTGCTCGCGTAACACCCTCTCTTGATATTCCTCGGTACCTGACACTTCCAGCTGATACTGCAGCTGTTCTTCTTGGTTTCTCAAGTCCACTATCTCTTTTTGAAGCTGAAGTGCCTGTTCTTGTAGTTCAGCCCTTTTTTGGTACAAACGAATGTTGTAGAAAATGAGGAACAACCCAAGCAAGGCAACCAGCAAAAGCACGGACCACCCGAACACTTTTTTTGCAGTGGAATGCTTTTTGGTTTTGCGAAAACTTGAAACTTTTGCTACCATGAAACTGCTATGAATTCAAAGAAACGTATTCGCATCATCTGGACCATGTTTGTGAGCTTCATCGCCCTCAGCCTGATTTTGTCTCTGCTCTTGCCTCTCGGGTATCTTGTATTCTAGCTCAAAACTCTCCTTTTTTCAACCCTTCACCTTTAGCCAAAGGTGAAGGGTCAACTCCGGAACAGCTCTAAAAAAACCTTGGAAGGGATTACTATCCTCCCCTTTGACTTTAACTCTTTTTTGCCTTTCTTTTGCTTTTCCAAAAGCTTTTTCTTTCTTGTCACATCTCCTCCATACAAAGCTCCGGTAACATCTCTTCGCTGGGCTTTTAGGGTTTCTCTGGCAATGATTTTCCCCTCGGCCACCGCTTGCAGGGCTACTTCAAAAAGCTGGGGAGGAAGGGTATTTTTGAGCTTTTCCACGATTGCTTTTCCCTCCTTGTATGTGTCTCTCCTTGGAACAATAACTGCCAGGGCATCCTGATTTTCTCCTGCCGTCCAAATCTCTAGCTTCACTAAGTCAGCTTGCCTCATGTCTAGGATTTCATAATCCATGGAAGCCATGCCTCTGCTCACACTTTTTAATCGATCATAGAGATCTGCTACCACCTGGCGCAAGGGAATCTCAAATGTACCGAGCAAGCGCTCTTCCCCCAGGTCAGACACATTCTTTGAAACTCCACCAGAAGACACCACAAATTGGGAAACTATGGAGAAAAACTCCCTTGGCAAGATAATCTCAAGACGCACCCAGGGTTCCTTCACGGAAAGAATTTTTTCTCCTTCGGGCCAGTCCGTCGGAGTCTTTACAGAAAGCTGATCCTCTTTTTCTGTGGTCACCTGAAACTCAACAGAAGGCCTGGAAATAACAATCTCAAGCCCAAACTCCCGCTGAATTCTTTCAGCTATGATTTCAGAATGCAAAAGCCCGAGGAACCCGCAGGAAAATCCCCTTCCCAAAGCCTCCTTGCTTTCCGCTTCAAAGGTAAATGAAGGGTCATTAAGCTTTAACTGGGATAAGGCAGCTTTCAAAGCATCAAAATCATCTACGTCTTGCGGGTACAGACTCGCAAACACCATGGGTCTGGGGGTCTCGTACCCCGGCAACTGCTCTACCCGAGCACCCTTTGCGGCCACGGTGTCTCCGATACGAACCTTTTCTGGCTCTTTCATACCTGTTGCAAGATACCCAATCTCCCCTGCCTGCAGAAAAGAGGCAGAAATCTCACTGGGTAAAAAATACCCTACCTCCTTTACCGAACCCATTGCCTTGGCAAAAAGAAAGGAAACACCGTCTTGGGCTTTTACCTTCCCGTCCACCACGCGCACATATGCCACAATTCCACGAAAGGAATCATACATAGAGTCAAAAATCAGGGCACGAAAGGGAGCCTCTTCCTTTCCTTTTGGTGAAGGAACCCGCTCAATAACAGAAAGGAGAAGTTCTGTTACCCCAGTCCCTTCTTTTGCTGAAATGAAAAACACTTCTTCCTCCTTAATTCCTAAAAGCTTTGCTGTCTCCTTTGCCACCTCCTCTTTTCTTGCCAAGGGAGAATCAATCTTGTTGACGCAAGGAATAATGGTTAATCCCTGCTTTTGGGCAAGATTCAGGTTGGCCAGGGTCTGGGCCTGCACCCCTTTGGTGGCATCCACCAAAAGAATTGCCCCCTCTACCGCAGCCAACGCACGGGAAACCTCATATGAAAAGTCCACGTGCCCCGGAGTATCAATGAGATTTAAGACATACCCTTGATAGTTCATGCGTACAGGCTGCATTTTAATGGTAATACCTTTTTCCCGCTCCAAATCCATCTGGTCCAATACCTGATCCTTCATCTTTCTTTTTTCAATGGTATGGGTTAACTCTAAAAAACGGTCAGCCAAGGTAGACTTTCCGTGATCAACATGACTAATAATACAGAAGTTTCGAATGTGTTCCTGGTCCATATCTCTTTATTTAAAGAACGGCAGGAGTTTTATCTCTTCAACCTTGAGGAGTTTTGCCATGAGAACATAGGCTATACATCCAACCACAGTAACGATTAAGGCCTGGAGCAACACATTCCAGAAAGTATCTAAAGGGAACAAAAGAAAAACTCCCTGCAAAGCAAAGAAAGAAACAACACCCATAACAATGCCAGAAGCACCTATCCTGTTTAATGGACCTGAAATCTTTCTCATGTTCAAACCTAATCTGCGCTTTAAAAACAATGCAAGCAAGAATCCTTGAAGCGCAACAGACAAAGATACCGCAAGGGGAAGCGCGATAACTCTTGCATCTGCAAGGTCAGCTACATCTAGGAAGGAAACCAAAAATCTCAAAAGAAAGTTGGGAAAAGAAAATAACCACAGCAGTGCCAAAGCTATTACCACGTTGGTGAGTACTGATGCAATGCCGATAAGCGTAGGGGTTTTGGTGTCTTTCAAAGCGTAAAAGGCTCGGGCGAATAAAGGCACCAAAGACTGAAAGAATACTCCCAAGGCAAAGGCCCCGAACACGGCTGCCGTAAGGCGGATGTCGGTCCAACCAAACTCCCCCGTTCCCAAAATTAAGCGGATGATGTGGGAGCGCAGCAAAAACATTAAGCCAGAAATGGGGATGATGAAAAAAAATACCTTGCGAACCGTAGTCAGAAGGTTTTCTTGAAATACCTCCTCCTCTTTTCTTGCCGCAGCTTGAGAAAGCATGGGGAAGACGGCCGTAGCCAAAGAGATTCCAACCATGCCAATGGGCAGAAAGTACAAGTTGTTTGCAAAGTTTAAAACCGCAATAGAGCCCACCGCCAAGGTAGAAGCCAAGGCCGTAATCACCACCAGGTTTATGTGAAAGGCGGCCGCCCCCACCATGCGAGGCAATGTTAAGCGCCCCATACGAAGGACCGACGGATGAAAAAAAGAAAGAGTCCCTTTCCAGGAAAACCCGGAATGGAATGCAGGATGGAGCTGGATTAAAAAATGCAAAATGGCACCCAATACCACTCCCCAGGCCAATCCTATGAGTCCAAAAACGGGAACAAAAAACAAAATGCCAACGATAATGCCAAAATTATAGAGCACGGGGGCCAAAGAATACACAAAGAACTTACCAAAGTACTGGAGCATGCCAGAAAACACCGCAGATATCCCAAGAAGTATGGGGGAAAGAAGCATCAAGCGGGCTAAAGGAATGGTAGCTTCTCTTGCTGCTTCAGAAAATCCCGGGGTCACAAACTGAATGAAAAAGGGCATAAAAAGAAACAGCAGGAAAGCAAAACCTGCCAGTAATACCAATAGCACATTCAAAAGATTGGAAACCATACGAAAGGCCTCCTCTTTGTTTTTCTCAAAGTATTCTGAGAATACAGGAAGGAATACCGCGGTGAATCCACCTGCAATTAAAATCCCATAGATAAAGTCTGGGATACGAAAGGCAGCAAAGTATATGTCCAGCTCCTCCCCCGCTCCAAAATGGGAGGCAAGCAAGCGGTCTCGGAGCATGCCCAAAAGACGGGAAACAAACGTGGACCCTGCCAACAAAAGGGCGGCTGCCCCAATGGTTTTGCTCTCAATACTAAGAAGTTTTGCGATCATACAGTTGCTCTATTGTACCCGATTTCACACTAAAAAACCACCTGGACTTCTTGACACGATAGAAATATATGGGATAATGTATTTGTCACAGGAAGCTGGGTGGTTGCTCTTTTGCAAAAAAGAGAGGAAAGTCCGAACACTCTCCGCCGCTGTGGCGGATCTACAGGTCAGGGTAATACCCTGCCAGAGTAATCTGAGAGGTGCGAACAGAGACGCCAGGAATTGAAAGAAACCTGGCATCCAGCAATGGATGAGCTTTGGGGATAACCCCAGAGGTGAAACGGCTAAATCCTGCCCGAGTGCAAGAGCAAACCAGGAGATCTGCTTTCATGTGGAACTTTTGGAAAGGTGGCTCGCTTGATCCCGCCCAGTAATGGGCAGGACAGATAGATAATCACCCTCGACAGAATTCGGCTTACAGGCTTCCTGTGACATGAAAAACCCCACCAACCGGTGGGTTTTTTCATTTTCACAGCAGTACAATTTTCTAACAATTGTTACATTATTGTACTATCCATTTATCGCACAACAAAACTATAAAAATATCGAGAAGGTACTCTTCCTTTTTCAATTTGAATCCCATCTTTTTTGAGAAGTTTTCGTTTCGTCGCCAAACCGCCTGGTGCACTATATCCGGTCAACTCTCCGTTAAAAGCTACTACCTTGTAGCAAGGATATTCTTTGGGGCCAAAAGCAAACTGCTTTGCTTTTGGCGGGTTTGCGCGCCCCGAGTCCCCGAGGGGCGAATACTGCAAACTCCGGGTCTGCTCTGAAAAACTGCTGAAAGTAAGTCGTTTTTCAGAGCAGATTCTATTTCCTGCCATGATTCTTCCAATAGCACGGGGAGAAGTTTTACAAACTCTGG
>JAUYJZ010000066.1 GCA_030698465.1 bacterium
GAGCCGACATTCCCATGCTTGGGTTCTACACGTACGGGGAGCAGGGCCCGCTGTTAGGGAAAAAGAATACCCCCGCCTATTTCCACAATGAAACCATGACCCTGCTTGTAGTGGGAGAGTAAAGAAAGCGATGGCCGTGGAAAACAATCGTGGACGCGCCGCATCTCTTTTCAAAAGAGGTGCGGTTTGTTGTTTGGAAACAAGAATAAGGTAGAATAGAAGGAATGAAGTTTTCTATTGGCACAAAACTTTTCTTGAGCTTTCTTTGTGTGCTTTCTTTTGCCCTCGGTGTCGGCATCTACTTTCTTGTTGTCACCGAAAAGGCACTGCAAGAGGCAGTGGGGCAGACATCCTTGTTCTTGGCGGAAGATTTGATTGAGCGCATCGATAAGGATATTTTTGATAAAATTGAGCAGATTCAGCTCTATGTACAAGATACCCCTCTTCAGGAAGAGCTCCAAAGCTCAAACCAAGCATTTGAAGAGTTGAGTGATTCGTTAGATTACATCCAAAAACAGGATGAGGTGTGGCGGGCTTTTCCGGAACAAGAGGTGAGTCCGTTCATGGAGGAGCTTATCACAGGCAAGATTTCAGATAGTCTGCGAAACGAGTTTCTTGTTTTCTGGGAGCAGAAATACGGGTTTCCCGCATACGGCGAAGTGTTTGTTACAAACCGGTACGGGGTAAATATTGCTCAGACCGGGAAAACATCTGACTACTATCAGGCAGACGAGGCATGGTGGCAAAAAGCCATGGAAAATGGGTTTTTTGTAGACAACATTGAATACGACGAGAGCGCGCAAATCTGGACCATGCCCATTGGAGTGCGCATTGACGGCGAACAGGGTGAATTTCTGGGCGTCATAAAAGCAATCCCGCTTGCGCAAGAACTCTTTGCGCAAGCTGAGCTTACCGGCAAGAGATACGAGACTACGAGGATATGGCTTCTTACCGCAGAAGGGAATTTAATCTATTCCACCGGGTCTTTCCAGATGTTTCGCGACCTCTCTCAGGAAGACTTTTTTCAGCGTTCTCGTAAAGGGCAGGGTTTCTTTGTCTCAACAGAAGGCGAGTCAGAAAAGCTGTTTGCCTATGTCCAATCTGGCGGATTTCGCGATTTCTCTGGTTTGGGATGGACACTTTTGATAGGCCACGACACGAGTGAAGTTTTTGCTCCCATACGCAACCTTCAGCGTACCTTTATACTTGTTGGAATTGTTCTTTTTCTTCTTGCGGCGACCTTTGCTGTTGTTTTTTCGCGTATGATTTCCCTTCCTCTTAAAAAACTGACAATGGCTGCAGAGCTTATCAGCAAGGGGAATCTTGATGTAAGTATTGAGGTTATGAGCCAAGACGAAATAGGCAAGCTCGCAGAAGCGTTTGGCAACATGACAAAAGAGTTGAGGGAATTGTATGCAAGTCTTGAGCAAAAAGTTCAGGCGCGCACAGAAGAATTAAAGAGCCAGGTCATCGAGTTGGATAAGACGGCAAAGTTACTTGTGCGCCGCGACCTTGAGTTATCTGAGATTCGCGAACGGGAACAAAGTAAGCTGAAAGAGCTTGATGTAAATTCCAGACGTCTTGTGCGGAGAGATTTTGAGTTGATGCAGGCTAACGAAAAACTTCGCGAAATGGACCATATCAAAAGCGAATTTGTGTCGATTGCGGCCCATCAGTTGCGTACACCCCTGACCGGAATTAAATGGACCCTGTATTCTTTACTTGAAGAAGATGTGGGCAAGCTTAATGCAGAACAGAAAAAGTTTGCAACGGACTCGTATAGATCCACAAATCGGTTGATTGAACTTGTGAATGATCTTCTTGACGTGGCGCGCCTCGAAGAAGGACGGGCTGGGTTTGTCATGCGACAGCAAGCTCTTGACCCTATTATTGCAAAAACGGTGAAGCGCTTTAAAAAAGCAGCGAAGGAGAAGGGTATATCTTTTTCTTTGGAGCTTCCTTCTTCTGGTCTTCCCTTAATCTCTTGCGATGACGAGAAAATCGGCATCGTGCTGGAGAATGTGCTTGATAACGCAGTGAAATATACGCCGCCTGGAGGTAAGATAAAGATGAGTGTGAAAGAAGAGAAAAACCACCTCACGATAAAGGTTCAAGATACAGGTATAGGGGTGCCCAGCGAGCAGGTTTCAAGAGTATTCAGCAAGTTCTTTCGAGGAGAAAACGCTCGACTCTACCAAACAAGCGGAACCGGGCTTGGGCTGTATCTTGCACAGAATATTGTGGAGTATCATGGCGGCACCATTTCTTTTGCAAGTAAAGAGAATGAAGGGAGTACGATTACACTTTCCCTCCCCATCCCAGAACAGAAAAAGACGTCGGACTAGCTTGCCATGTATTGCAACATATTGAGATGCGGGGGTTTACTTGACGCCAGTTCCCCGGGAAGGATACACTAAAAGTGTATGATATACACTCTTCTCTTATTCTTGAGTAAGTTGTTTCCTGTAAAGCCAGTCTATGCGCATTGCGATATTCCCTGTGGCATCTATACTGCGGAACCCGCTCAGACTGCTGCCAGAACCGTGGCAAAGATGGTAGAGAAGATTGAGGGTGCAGATCTTTCTGATGTTCACGGAATTTCACGGTTTACCGCTGTAAAAGAGGAACATGCCCAAATTACAAAGGAGCAGCTCCTCATTCTCTGGACCGACTATTTTAAACCAGAGCACATAGAGATGTTTCCCAATCTCCACGAGACCTTTTGGAAGGCAGCCAAGCTGTGTTCAAGGAACAAGCAGGAGGTTTCTATGGAGGCGGCAAAAGAGCTCCAAAAGACGGTGGACGAGATTGCAGCCATGTTTGCTAAAGCAGAGGCAGCAAAGCAAAAGTAAATGCTCAGCTATTTTCAAGTTAGAGAGCAAAGTATGGAGCCCGCGTTCTATGAAGGGGATTTTGTCCTAGTAGAAAGAATGTCCCATCTCTTTT
The DNA here is from genome assembly GCA_030698465.1 of bacterium. GTDB lineage: Bacteria > Patescibacteriota > Minisyncoccia > Minisyncoccales > UBA10102 > 01-FULL-49-22b. Next base: position 2,947 of record JAUYJZ010000066.1, read on the forward strand.
TAAAACCCAGGGTAGGACAGGTGGTAATAGTGAAAGACCCGAGAGACAAAGAGAAACTACTCTTAAAACGCATTGTCCAAGAAAAAGGAGGCAAGTACTGGGTCAAAGGAGATAATACCTCAAAAAGTACAGACAGCAGGCATTTTGGGTGGCTGGAAAAGGGCCTTTTTGCGGGAAAAGTTATCCACAGGACAGGCCCTCTTGATCGTAGTATAATGATATAATCTTAAAAAGGTCGAGGAAAGTATTTTCCATAATTAAGCAATACACATCACATATATGGTTCTCGATTGGTACGCAGTCACCCTAGCTGGCTTGCAAGACCTTTGGCAGGGATTCATTGGATTCTTACCCGCATTGGTAGGAGCCCTGGTAATCTTTGTTAT
>JAUYJZ010000068.1 GCA_030698465.1 bacterium
AGAACAGAAAGGAGCCCTGCTACAAAAACTGCTTTCCAGCCACAAAGGATCTGCCTTGATTTTCACAAGAACCAAGTATGGAGCAAAGAAGGTGGCGCGCGAACTGCGAAACGCAGATGTCAACGCAGCAGAAATCCATTCCAACAGATCGTTAAACCAGCGCAGGGAAGCACTGGAAGGATTCAAATCCGGCAGGTACCGGGTCTTGGTAGCTACCGACATTGCTTCCCGAGGTATTGATGTTATAGGAATTGAGATGGTCTTGAACTATGACCTTCCTTCCGCCTCAGAAGACTACGTGCACCGCATCGGACGCACCGCACGAGCCGGGGCAGCAGGATATGCGGTAACCTTTGCTACTCCGCAAGAGCAGCGGGAAGTGAGAGCCATAGAACGGCTCATTAGGAAAAATCTTCCTATAACACAGCTTCCAGAACTTCCCAAAACTGTCTTTGTTCCAGATTCCAGGCCCTTTTCCCCAAGTCGTGGCAGATTTCCCAAGCGTCAGGGGAGTTTTAGGCGGCCCACAAGAAACTCAAGGCCGCGCTTTCGCAGGTAAAGTTAGAGCAAGGGGACAAAAGCAAATCCCTCAAACTTTTTAATGTCGGGCGCCTTACCCGGCCTTTTTTGTATTCGGAGCACTGCATTCTCCACTGGAAGTACCATGACTCCGTCTTTGGCGAGTTGGGAAAGAAGCTCCTTTGGTATTTCTTTGGCAGCGGCCGAAACCAGGATTTTGTCAAAAGGAGATTCTTTGGGAAGCCCGAGTGCTCCTTTCTTTGCCTGAAAAATCTCAACATTGAGCTCTGGATATTTTGCAAGATTTTCTCGGGCGAAGCGCACAAGATTTTTCTGGAGTTCTTTGCCAATAACTCTGCCGCTGCTACCAACCAGATAGGCGAGCAAAGCTGCAGTCCAGCCGGAACCAGAACCCACATCTAAAATCTTCTCTCCTTTTTCGGGGTTGAGAAGTTCTAACATGAAAGCTACCGTGTAGGGCTGGGAAATGGTCTGGCCAAAACCAATAGGCAAAGGATAATCCTCGTATGCGGCATCCTGATATTCTGGTAGTACAAAGTCTCTGCGATCTATTTTTGAGAATGCCTCAACCAAGGCTGGGGTCTTGAGAACCCCAATTTCCTTGAGATGTTGCACAAGTTCTTCCATGCGTGGTACCATTATACCATATGAAAGCATTTTTCTTGGGCGTTCTCGCTATCCTGCTGCTCGGGGTCGTCGGGTTTTTGATGTCAATGAACAAAGCCCCAAAAGAAGAGGATAATCAGGTAACACAACAGGGAAAACCCATGGCGCCAGCAGAACTTCAGATTGAAAACATTGTAGTAGGGGACGGTGCAGAAGCTGTTGCAGGAAAAAGTGTCAGCGTCCATTATACAGGCACCCTGCTTGACGGAACCAAGTTTGACAGTTCCTTGGACCGAGGAGAACCCTTCCAGTTTGTGCTGGGAGCGGGCCAGGTTATTCAAGGCTGGGACCAAGGAGTAGCTGGAATGAAAGTTGGAGGTAAAAGAAAACTCACCATACCCCCTGACTTGGCATATGGCACACAGGGTGTGCCCGGAGCCATTCCTCCCAATAGTACTCTTGTCTTTGAGGTAGAGCTTTTGGACGTACTAGAGCAATAGAAAAAGCCCTCAACACTACACTATATTATATGGACAAGTCATTAAAAAACACGATTATCATAACCCTTCTTGTCTTTGCTGTAAGCACGGTGTGGTTTGTTTCCTCGTACTCACGGGCAGCTGAACCCGCTTCTTTCAGGAGCTTTCAGGTTTCGGGGGAGGGGAGTGTCACCACCATCCCGGATGTTGCCAAGTTTTCCTTTGGGGTTGTGACTCAAGGAGGTGTGGATCTCGCCTCCACGCAAGAAGAAAACACCCAGAAAGTGAACGGTACAATTGCCTTTTTAAAAGAGCAGGGAGTTAAAGAAGAGGGAATCACAACTAAGCAATACTCGGTGGAGCCTCGCTACCAATACTACAACTGCTACCGGGAAGGAAATGATGTATGTCCTCCAGCTGAAATTGTTGGATACACTGTAACGCAATCGGTACAGGTGAAGGTTCGGGACTTTAGTATTTTGGGGGGTCTGCTTTCTGGGGTGGTAGAGAAAGGAGCAAATACCGTCTCTCAACTCTCTTTTACCGTGGATGAGCCAACCCTGGTGCAGAACGAAGCAAGAAAAGAAGCTGTTGAAAAAGCAAAAACAAAGGCAGCAGCCCTAGCTGAGGCCGGAGGATTTAGGGTGGGACGCCTACTTTCCATCCAGGAAGGATTTTCTGCCTTTCCCCAATATGACTATGTATCTTTAGAAGCGGGACGAGGGGGAGCTGCTCCCAGCATTGAGCCTGGGTCAAAAGACATTGAAGTGAGCGTGACGCTTACATACGAAATTCGATAATTCTTTTCTCTATGGAGCCACTTGTCATTCAAAGAATGGAAGAGACAAACGAGGGATGGCGGTTCATAGTGGAAATTGGAAGACAAGATGCGGTAAAAATTGGGTTTGCGGCCACCTTGGACCGAGACTACTGGAAAGAACTCACTTTTCAAAAACATTCTCCGGAACGCTTGATTCAAGAAACCTTTCGCTTTTTGTTGGCAAAGGAGGTGGCAATGACTGCGGTAGTACGAGAACTGGGAAATTCTTTTAACCTCCGTGATATTCCTACTCACTACTACAGCTACGAGCGAAGAATGAAGTTTGCCCTATTCGGAACAGACCACCCTGAACCCTAGTACGTTACTGCACTCGTCTTACATATTCCCCGGTTTCTGTATTCACCTCAATTAAGTCACCTTCATTCACAAAGAGAGGTACCTGAACTACGGCTCCCGTTTCCAGGGTTGCAGTTTTAGTGCCTCCTTGCGCCCGGTCACCCTTCACCCCTGGAGGAGCTTCCTTTACCTTGAGATTCATTTTAATGGGCAATGCAATGGTTACAATCTCGCCTGCAAAGCGTACTCCTTCCACTAAGGTATTGGGAATCAAAAATCCTATCTGCGACCCTATCTGTTCCCTTGAGAGTTCAAATCGCTTGGAGGGGTTGGCATCCTCAGCAAACATATACTTTCCTCGGTTCTCATAAATAAACTTTACCTGAACCTTTT
>JAUYJZ010000072.1 GCA_030698465.1 bacterium
AGAAGATAGTTTTTTCATTTCGCTTTGAGGAATAAATTATGTCTAATACTTTTTCTAAAATCTGGATCTTAGCTATTCTTATTCTTCTCGTTGTCGGGGGGATTTTCGCTTGGCAGTATTTTGGGAAGCAAGGAGAAGAACTAAATACATCAGGAGTTACGAAAGACGAAACCGCCGATTGGCAAACCTATCGCAACGAGGAGTTTGGGTTTGAGGTAGGATATCCCACTAGTTGGAAAGTATCTGAGCAAAGCGGGATAACGTCTTACACGGTGCTTGACAGTGCTGATTATTCGGGCGAAACGATTAGTTCTCCAATAGCTAATAGCTCAAGTAGTCATAGTGGAACAAGAGTTATCATAAACAGATATGAAAATCCGAGAAATTTCACACCCGATCAACTCGTGGCAGATTACCCAGTTCAGCAAGGTAGAAGGATTGTTGAGGTGGATGGTGTGCAAGGAGTTATGGTGGATACGATTGTAGAGTTCGGAATTCATGAGACGGTTGTCGTACTGGTCAGTGAGAGTTTTGTCTATCAGATTAATAGGATATACCCCGAAGGGCAGAAAGAGCAATACGCTGAAATTTTTAACCAAATTCTTTCTACTTTTAAGTTTTTGGAAACAGAGAGGTTATAATTAACTAACAAAAACAATATGGAAAACTCCCAATCGTCATACACAAACAACAAACAAGCGATAGGCCAATGGGCGTTGGTCACAAAGTTGCTGTTCTATGCATACGGATCAAGTATTCTCTTAGTATTGGTAGCTCAAGTTTTGAACAATTCCTTGAACTTGAATCTCGGCGAAGTTCTTGGCGCTCAAATTATTACATCAATGATTGCGCTAATAGTGCCTGTTTTTGCGATCCGATTGGCCGTACGCTCGTTGCTTAAACAATACACTGTGCCGCCCTCGGTAATCTTACGAGCAAGCACATGGGTGGGCATCTTGCCTCTTATACTGCTTGGAGGTGGAATGATTTTCGCTAGTCTTGTCGGGTTTATCTCTTCCCCTGAAAGCGTTACGTTTTCATTTAGCTTTACTCAGACCGTCTTGATGTTTGGAACATGGTTCGGGGGTATCGCAGCGACAGGAGCCCTTTTTGGGCTAACCGCATATTTCTGGTTGCAAAAGTTTGCAGTAGGTACTCAGGATATCTGGGCAAAAGAACACATACAAAACTTTTTTCGCATGGGGGGAATCGTAGTGGCAGTTGCCATTCTCTTGTTTGCTATTGCGATAGCGCTTCTGTATCAGGAGTACTCAAGAAAAGGTTTGCTGCAAGAAGAATTTCAACCGGTCAGCCAAGATATCATTTCCAAGGAGGAGGAGGAATTACAAATCACTCAAAAAGTGGAATGGCCGGAAGGGCACACCCAAGAGGTAATAATTGATCTGCAAAGATGTAGTTCAGATGGGTTGGGTTGCATAATTGCAGCAATGGATCAGCATAATGCCTCAAAAGAAGTAATTGATTTTTTCAACCAGACGAGGTGGTTTGTTGCGAAGTTTCGTGATTTCGGCGCGGTGGATCTGTTGGATATTTTTACTCCCTGGAGAGCCAACCACAACGACGACTATGCGTTCGTTAATGGTTCTCCCTCGCCGATTATTCTGGAAGATGAAGCACATAAGTTTTTCACTCAGCAATACACAGACGATGCTACCAAAATTTTCCCCGAATACATCCCGTGGGCAACGGACGGCATGTTTGTGAAGATGGCGAACAATGCGTTTCAATTTCGGTTTCCTTTACAAAACGGCTGTCATGCGTGCAGTACCGGCTACTGGGTTGTACTGTCTTTAAGCTTCAATGAGATGGGGACGTATAAGGGTGCGAATGTGGTTGGATATTGTACCGATGAGACCAAAACAGACAGTAAATTTGTTTCATGTACATTTATTGATTCAGAAGCTAATGGTCAGCAAAGCGGTACTTATAATAAGCCAGAATGGGGTATTTCTTTTAGAAAACCTGCGAACTGGGAGACAATCAGCGATACAAATGAAAAAATAGAGCTCGAGCAGACCTCGGGGGAATGGGTGGGCGATAGAATGGACATCTCTTTCCTAACCGGTTCAACCATTACTACCGACGATGCGAAGTTCGGCAGCCTCACGTATTACTATGATGAAAACAGCGAGCGTTGGATGAGACAAGGTAGTGCGTTAGAGTATGAAGGAGTGGCTGGGCCCGTACCGGCAGCCCCATACTCAGATTATTCCTATACGGAAGATGGCTTGCCGGTGTTTGTAGGTACTACGCGTTGGGCAACGTTCATCATCCCTCTATCCCATACCTCGTTTTTGAAACTACATATTACCGGTTCTGGCTATACTCAGCCATTGAGAGATATGCTTAGAACAGTACGCACTTTATGAGTAAATCCTCTCCACATTTCGGTTTATTGAATAAGGATAATAAAGTCATGGTAGCAAAAGAGTGAGTGTAGTTCGCTGGTGTGTGAGTAGTGAATGAATAACACATATGCTTTGTTTATTCACTATCTCTGTGGTATGATGTTGGTATGAGGCCGGTGCGGAAAATAAAGACGAAATACTACGCAAAAGAAGCCTTAAAGTATTTGCTCGTGGCTGGGATTCTCACGATTGGTGGCGGGCCTTATGCAGGGATGCATCTTGTAAGAGAGCTTTTTAAAGAAAAGAAGACCTCGAAAAAGCAGACGTACGATACATTTCGGTATCTTCGCAAGAAAGGATTGATTGAAATGCGTCAAGAAGGGCACGATGCGATCATTGTGCTTACGCCGGAAGGGAAAAGGAAAGCTGGGAAGTATCAGATTGACGACTTAGCGATTGAATGGCCCAAGACGTGGGATAGAAAATGGCGCATTATTTTCTTTGACATTCCTGTAACCTCAAATATGGTGCGGAACGTATTTCGAAGAAAGCTGAAGGAGTTTGGGTTCTATCGTCTTCAGAAAAGTGTATGGATATTTCCTTTTGAATGCCGTGAGGAGATAGAGTTTCTTCGGGATTTCTTGGGAGCCGGGAAGCGCCAGATTATTTGTGCAGAATCAACAATCAAAGATGATGGATTTCTGCGAGAACATTTTAGATTGTAGGGAAGCAGATATCTCTGATAGTGAATATTTTATACATATGCATTTTTTATTCACTATGGTAGAGCTAAAAAGACAAAAAGGGTGTGTGGAGAGAACGATGGTTAAAAAAATAGTACAGTGTGGTATACTTAGTACGATGCAAAAGCATTACTCAATTGCGCAACTAGAGAAGAAGGCAAACGAAATACGTCAGGACATCATCAAGATGCTCGTGAAAGCAGGGTCTGGGCATTCAGCAGGACCCCTTGGTATGGCAGACATATTTTGTGCTTTGTATTTTTCCGTATTAAACCACAATCCTAAAAAACCCTTATGGGAAGAGCGAGACCGCCTCATTCTTTCCAATGGGCATATTTGCCCGGTGAGGTATGCTGCCATGGCGCATGCAGGATATTTTCCCAGAAAAGAGCTTTTAACGTTACGAAAGTTTGGCTCTCGGCTTCAGGGGCACCCCGAGAGGACCAGGCTTCCTGCATTGGAAACAACGTCTGGCCCCTTGGGTTCAGGACTTTCCCAGGCTGCCGGTATGGCATATGTGGGAAAGGTGATTGATAAAAAGAAATGGCGAGTATATTGCGCAATGTCTGATGGGGAGCAGGAAACAGGGCAGATTTGGGAAGCGGCCCTGTTTGCTGGCAAAAACAAGTTAAACAACCTTGTTGGAATTATTGATAGAAACAACATTCAGATTGACGGCTTTACCGAAGACATCATGCCCTTGGAACCCTTGAAAGAAAAGTATGAGGCGTTTAATTGGCATGTGCTGGAGATTGACGGGCATAATATAGAGCAGATTATTGACGCCTGCGGCATGGCAAAAGCAATCCAGGAAAAACCAACTCTTATTATCGCAAACACCATTCCGGGCAAAGGAGTTTCCTTTATGGAAAACAAGTTTGAATGGCATGGAAAACCCCCAACGTCAGAGGAAGCGAAAAAAGCCCTGCATGACTTGAGAACCTTGGGGGGTAGGATTGTATCTGAACACGAATAACCTTTATGCAAAATCCAAAAGCGTATTTATCTAAAAAGTTATTCTTAAAGGGCATTGAGAAAGTTCCTATTAGAAATGGATATGGGGAAGGATTAGTTGAGGCCGGCAAAAAAGACAAAAATGTGATGGTTTTATGCGCAGATTTAAGCGAGTCCACAAGATCTGAATATTTTCAAAAAGAGTTTCCAGAACGTTTTGTTGAAGTTGGCGTGGCAGAGCAGAATATGGCTTCTTTGGCAGCTGGGATGGCGCTTGTGGGCAAGATTCCTTTTATCTCTTCTTACGCAGTGTTTTCTCCTGGAAGAAACAATGAACAGATTCGCACCACCATTGCTTTAAATAATGCCAATGTGAAAATTGCAGGAGCCCATGCAGGCGTTTCCGTGGGTCCTGACGGAGCAACGCACCAAGCCTTAGAAGATATTGCCTTAATGCGTGTGATACCAAATATGAGAGTTATTGTGCCTTGTGATGCCTTGGAAGCAAGAAAAGCAACGCTGGCTGCAGCGGGTATAAAAGGGCCCGTATACATTCGCTTTGCGCGGGAAAAGACTCCCTTATTCACTACCCTAAAAACCCCGTTTCGTTTTGGCAAGGCAGAGGTGTTCT
>JAUYJZ010000071.1 GCA_030698465.1 bacterium
CTTTTCAGGTAGTTTCACTGCACGCAATAGAGAAAGTATTCAAGGCAAATGAAATTGTGAGTGTTTCGTCTTTGCTTGAAAAAGGAGTGATCTCGCGCTTTGGAGGAAAACTTGTTCCGGTGAAAATTCTTGCTGCGGGAGAGATGACCAAGGTATTAGCTTTTGAGGGATGCAAGGTTTCTAAAAATGCAAAAGCCAGCATTGAAAAAGCGGGCGGCACAGTGAAAGCATGAATCCTTTTTTGAAAAACATCATTCGCGTGTTTCAGATACGGGAGTTAAGGAATAAACTTCTCTTTGTTTTAGGAGCGTTCTTGGTATTTCGCTTAATGGCGAATATCCCTATCCCGAGCATTGACACGGAAAAACTGCAGGCATTTTTTGGAGGGAACCAGCTTTTAGGATTACTTAACTTGTTTACCGGAGGCGCCTTGGATAATCTCTCTATAGTTATGCTTGGAGTAGGACCTTACATTACTGCAACTATCGTATTGCAGCTTTTGACCATGATTTTCCCAGCCCTAGAAAAAATGTACAAAGAAGAGGGGGAGGCGGGAAGGCAGAAGTTTAATCAGTATGGGCGTCTTCTTTCTATTCCATTTGCATTTGTGCAAGGATACGGTTTGCTTACACTTCTTGTGCGCCAGCAGGTTATAGATCCTCTTGGGTTTCTCCCTACAATTGCGGTATTGCTTACTGTTACCGCAGGAACTATATTTCTAATGTGGCTGGGAGAGCTTATCTCAGAAAAAGGAATAGGGAACGGGGTTTCGCTTATCATCTTTGCTGGTATCGTAGCCGAATTTCCAACAAGTATTCGTCAGTTATTCCTGGCTTGGGATCCTTCAAAACTTCTTCCAACTGTTGCGTTTTTTGCAATGTCTTTGTTTATTGTAGCCGCAGTAGTGTTTATTACGGAAGCAAGGAGGAATGTCCCGGTGTCATATGCAAAGAGAGTGCGCGGGAACAGGGTGTATGGAGGAGTCTCCACATACTTGCCCTTGCAAATTAATCCCGCTGGTGTGATTCCTATTATCTTTGCTTTGTCCATATTGACATTTCCAAGCATGATAGCTTCTTTCTTTGCGGGGGCCGGAGGAGTGATAGGGAATATTGCCCACTCCATCCAGAATTTCTTTCTTAATCCATGGGGATACGGCATTCTATACTTTCTCTTGGTTGCTATATTCACTTTCTTTTATACCGCAGTAACATTTGATCCTAAAGCAGTTGCTACCAACCTTCAGAAATCAGGAGGGTTTATCCCTGGCGTGAGGCCTGGGGTTTCAACCTCTTCTTTCCTTTCCTATATTCTCAACCGTATCTTATTGGTTGGAGCCTTGTTCCTTGGAACGATTGCTGTGCTTCCTTCCGTTATCCAGGGGACTACGGGAATTCAAACGTTTCAATTTCTCGTGGGAGGCACCGCGCTCTTAATCGTGGTGAACGTGGTGCTCGACACTATGCGCCAGATTAGGTCACAACTGCAAATGAGAGACTATGATAGCTTCTGATAACCCCTATCTTATTGTTTTTCTGGGAGCGCCAGGGGCAGGCAAGGGAACTCAGACTATTTTGACTGCGGAAAAATTCAAGCTACTACGAGTAGAAATGAGTAAACTCTTGGAACAGCATTTTGCGCACGCAAAATCAGGAGAGAAAATAGTTGTGAATGGGACAGATTACCTTATAGCAGATCAGCTGAAGCGCTGGCATGAGGGATTTTTGGTGGAGGCGGCTGTGGTATCAAAGATATTAGAGCAAAAATTAAAAGCGTTATTGGAATGGGGAGAAGATATTATTCTAGACGGTTTTCCTCGAAGTGTTGAACAGATGGAATTTGTTATGGATTTTGTTGAGAAAGAAATTGGGAAAGATCGTATCCTTATTTTTTATCTTGATGTCAGCGAAGAATCTTCCTTGAAAAGAAATTCTCACAGAAGAATATGCGAGTTGATGCGTCATCCTGTATTATCTCATTCAGATACCGAGAAGCTTACGATTTGTCCCTTGGACGGATCTCGTCTTGTGAGCCGAGCGTTGGATGATCCGGAGGTTATCAAAGTGCGTCTGCAGGAATTTAGAAAACAAACCCTGCCCTTGTTGGATTATTTTGAAAAGAAGGGCATTAATGTCCATAGAGTTAATGGAGAACAGTCCATTGCAGACGTTTTTGGTGAAATCTCCGGGATTATGAGCCTGATGATTTCTCAAGAAATATGAAGTTTTCTGTGCTCTCAATGCTTGGAAGGCCAGGAGCTGGCAAGGGAACACAGATTGAACTGTTGCAGCAGGACGTGAAAAAATACGAGATTATACGTACGGGTATACTGTTGCGCAAAAAGGCCAAACAGGCAGATCTCATAGGCAAAAAACTCCATTACGTATTAGAGAGGGGTTTTTTGGTACCAACTCCCATTGTTTTTTCTTTATGGATGCCCCGCCTCGTGCGGGTGAAGAATAATGAGGATCAATATAGAGGTGTGATTTTTGATGGGAATCCGCGAAAGCTATATGAAGCCCAGATGTTAGATGAAGTGTTTGATATGTTTGGATGGAGCAGTCGATTTCGCGTTTGTTACATCCATATCTCCGAAAAAGAATCGAGAAAACGATTAAAGACGCGGGATCGATTTGACGACGCATCAAAAGAAATTGAGGAGCGCTTACGATGGTTTCGCACAGACGTGGAGAAGACGCTTGCATACTACCGAAAAAAAGAAGTACTCGTGGAAGTGAATGGGGAGCAGTCGCAAGAGGCTGTGCAAAAAGAAATTCAAAGAAAGCTCAAGAATTTTATATGATCTCTTTGAAAACACCTCGGGATATTTCTGTGATGAAGGAGGGAGGAAGAAAGTTGGCCGAGGTTATGGCACAACTTATCTCTCTTGTGCAACCAGGAATTGCTACAAATGATATAGATAGGGCCGCACGGGCTCTGATTTTGGGCGTTGGAGCAAAGCTTGCGTTTGAGGGGTATGATGGGTTTCCAGGTGCTATATGTACCTCGGTGAACGAAGAGGTGGTGCATTCTGTGCCTTCGAGCCGGATATTAAAGGAGGGAGATATTATTACCCTAGATATCGGCTTGGTGTGGCAGGGGTGGTTTTTAGATATGGCCCGTACTGTTCCTGTTGGAAAGATTAATAAGGAAACAAGGCATCTCCTTGACGTTACGCAGCAGTCTTTGGATATCGGCATTGCAAAAGCAAAAGTAGGAAACACAGTTGGAGATATTGGATACGCGGTACAGCAACTCGTAGAGAAAAATGGGTATAACGTGGTGCGGGAATTATGCGGGCATGG
>JAUYJZ010000009.1 GCA_030698465.1 bacterium
GCCTGCCTGCGCAGGCAGGCTGGCAAACCTTTTTCCCAAAGCCAGGTGCCATACGGTACCTGGCAAAGCCTCACCTCATGCTTCCAAAGGGGGTGAAGAGTCTAGCCTCCAAGTTTAATTTGGAGTTCCCCCGCCTACGCCAAGGCTTCGGCGGGCAAGCCTGGATGCGCAATCCTTCAGCTGCCAGAAAACGCTTGATTCTCATTCTTTTGTTTTGCTTTTTATTGTTCTTAGGATACGTTCTTTTCTAAAAACAAAACGCCCCCGAGAGAGGCATATTGTTTTTTTGGCTTACTTCCAGCAGGAAGCAAGGTTCTGCCAGCAGGCAGGTTCTTATTTGAGCTCTACCGTGGCGCCTGCTGCCTCAAATCTCTTTTTGAGTTCGTCAGCCTCTTCTTTTGGCGCCTCTTCTTTTACCACCTGGGGTGAGGAAGCTGCGGCATCTACAAGGTCTTTGGCTTCTTTTAAGCCTTTTTGGGTGGCGTCTCGGACTACCTTGATAACCTCAATCTTTTGGGAGCCTACTCCGGTCAGCTGGATTGTAAAAGAGGTTTTCTCTTCCTCGCCCGTCGTAGCTTCAGCGGAGGCGGGTGCTGCTACTGCCATGGGGGCAACCGAGGAAACACCAAACTTTTTCTCTAACACCTTCACTAGTTCTGAAAGCTCAAGTACGGAGAGTTTTTCTACATTCTCTACTAAGCTTTTGAACTTTTTTGGAACCGTGACATCTTCTTGTTTTTCTTCGTCTGCCATGATTGTATTATGATTTCTTTTCTTGTATTGCTTTTAAAGCAAACATCAGACCTTTTAGATTCCCATCTAATACTCGCATTAACCCTTGCATGGGAGCAGCAAGAGTTGAAACAAACATTCCCAACAGCTGCTCTCTGGAAGGAAGCAGGGCTAACTCCATGACCTGTTCTTTCAAAAGCAGCTGGTTTTCCATATATCCACCCAGAAGCTTTACATGTTCGTTGGTCTTTGAAAAAGTGTGGGCCGTCTTTATCCCGGCCATTGGGTCTTCATAGGAATAGACCGCCGCAATCTGCCCCTCCATGTCTTTAAAGTTAATCTCAATGCCCGCCTTTGCAAAGGCACGAGAAAACAAGGTTTTCTTTGCGACTTCCATCTTTGCTCCAACTTCCTTGAGTTGCTTTCTCAGTTGAGACAAGTCCTGTACCTTAACTCCTTTGTAGTCCACGAACAAAAGCGATTGCTGCTTTGTAAGGTTGTCTGCAATCTGCTGGAGGATATTTTGTTTTTGAGTCTTTGTCTTTGGCATAAACGATCACACAGTTTCCCCCGACCCCCCTCTTTTACAAACCTTCGGTTTTTAAGATTTTTCCACCACGGGGGAAACTGAAAATTTATTACATAAATTTTTTAACAAAAAATCTGCGATACCGCAGACAACCATTCCTTAGTTTAACTAAGGCATTATTGGTTTCCTAGGCAGGTCTTACTATAGTTGCCTGCTGTCTGCGGAACATTTTTAGCTTAGCAGGCCTTCTTTCTTTTGTCAAGAACTACCTGAGATGAAGGGCCTTTGCCGTATTGTGTTCCTCTAGGGTTTCAGAAAAGATGGTTTTCCCCTCTGGGGTGGAAAGGTAGTACCAGTACGGACTTTCTGTTGGATACACGGCAGCCTGTATGCTTTGTAGTCCTGGGTTGGCGATGGGAGCCTCTGGAAGCCCGCGCTCTTCATAAGTTATGGGCGAGGCATCAACTTGCAGGGCCATACCAATATCAAGGCGTTTCCAGAGGATGTTTGCTGCAATCTTTTTATCTTCCAACGTCTGCAGTTCTTTCTCTAAAAGAGATGCCATAATTACAATATCAGAAAGATTCTTTCCTTGTCTTTCAATCTCATTCCTTAGTTCGGTGGTAACTTTGATATCAAAGTTTTGCAGTATTCTCCCTATAACATTCCGAAGTTCCTCATCTTTGCCAATAAGATAGGTGTCTGGGAATAGGTATCCTTCAAAATCAGCATATGCGAGCACATTTTTTGCGGAAAACAGACTTTTTTGTTCCAGGTACTGTGCAATATTCTCAATGGTCCATCCTTCAAGAATGGTGATGCGTTCTTTCAAAACGTCTCCTGCGGCAAGCTTGCGGGAAATCTCAAAGGGAGACATAGAAGAGGAGAGGAGATAGGTTCCTGCTTGCAGTCGATCTGAAATGCCTGTAGTCAAAACAAAAAGGCGAAACAAGGGTGCAGATGGAATGAGCCCCCCCTGTTCCAAGTGAAAGGCAATATCTCTTGTTCCCTCCCCTTTTGTAACAACAAACACAGTTTCTTTGAGAGAGCTAGAATCTTTGGGAGAAAAAATGCCACCCCACACAATCAACAGAGCGACAACAATAAGGATAAGAAACAGCTTTTTCACCCCGGTACTAGAAATTAGACTTCTCTTGACGTGCGACCATTTGGAACATTATTTGTGTTTGGTTTGGTAATTTCATTATGGATTGACTATTGTATTTTGGCGAGAAATAGCACGGTCTAATTTTCAGTACGGGGTTCATTTCTTTTGCACCCTTCCTTTCTTTCTGATTTCATTAAGTTCTTCTCTGATTTTCCACCGTTGCAAGGGTGTGATTCGCTCAATAATGAGTTTTCCTAAAAGGTGGTCTATCTCATGTTGAAAGATACGAGCGGCCAGACCTTCAGCTAAAAGAAGAACAGGTTTCCCATCTTTGGTGAGGCAGAACACCTGGACTCGTTCTGCTCGTTTGATGGGTAGGAAAAGCCCAGGCAGACTTAAGCATCCTTCTTCATCGACCTTGCCCTTTTTGTCTTTTGAACGGATTTTGGGATTGAAAAAAACCTGGTTTTTCCGTTCTCCCCTCACAAGAATGATTTGTTTTGAAACTCCAATTTGAGGAGCAGCAAGTCCAACGCCTTGATTTTTCTCCATGGCAATCTCCATTTGAGATACAAAAGATAGAAGGTCGGGAGTTATTTCCTCTACCTCTTTTGCTTTTTTTGTGAGAATGGAGGCCGGATACTTTACAATCTTTAGCATGTGGAGAATTCCCTTTGTTGCTTTCTTTTGTGCTGGTATACTAGAAAAACCAAGGTCGAATGATTTTATCATAAACCACCTATTTTTAAAATGCTAGGACTTGTTGATTTATTCTCTACCACCCAAGTTCAAATCATCGTGGCGTTAATTGCCATTGATGTGGTTCTGGGGGTTTTGGGAGCTGTGATGACCAAGGAGTTTCGCTTTGGGAAACTGGGCGGCTTCATGAAGGGCTCTGTGCTTGGATATGTGCTTGGGTACGGAGTATTGGAGCTTGTGGCCGAAGGCATCCCCTCTTTAGCCTTTGTGCTTCCTGTAGCCTTTCTTTTGGTCGTTGTCGCGCTTGTTGCCTCACTCTTTCGCAATTTAAACAAGCTCGGCCTTCCTCTGCCAGGAGCTGACAAGATGTAGACATGCTTTTATAGTATGAAAGAACACCCAAGGCGGGTGTTCTTTCATATTTGCAGGAGCTCGTAGAGGATGCCATAGGCCCTGAGTATACCGAAGGGTTAGAACTAAAATTATGGTAGCACAAAGAGTTTATGTGCCTGATTTTGCTGAACGATGTTAGGGTCTGTTTTATATAAAAAGAAAGGCTTCGTTCGGTGCTACCGCTCGAAGCCTTGTGATTATCCTTGCTCGGAAGTTCCTCTACTGGCAATAGAAAGCTACTATGGATAAACTTCTGGATGATAAACATTTCTCCATGTTTCCAAGATGAAGGTTTTGCCCATTACTATCCAAACAATAAGAGCCAAGCCTGCCCCAAGTGCCATTGGAATTAGCAAAACCAATCCAGAATCATAGAATGACCGCAGCAGCAATCCTATGAAGAGACCGACTGTTGTACTAAGAGACAACACAGACATGGTTGTGCCAACCATGAAACTACCGAAGCTGATATGCAGAGTCACAGCTGATCCCATCACTCTTCCTCCTAAACTAAAATAGACTTCATGCTAGTCAATAGTATAACAAAAAACCGCCTGGTTGTCAATTCTTTGAAATTGTCAGCAGGGGCTCGTAGAGGATGTTAGAACTAATATTCAAAGACAAGAAAAGCGTATTTATATTTCAACTCTTGCTTCGTAGGTATAAAAGAAGCCCGTCATCCTTCGGCAGGTATTTGTTCAACCTCCAGCATATTTTTATCAGTCACCCGTATCAAAAAGGCAGCATCAGATTCTCTACTTGGCAAAAATAGGAACTCAGTTTGATCTTGAGTGACAACAAAATCAATCTCGCCGATTTGAGTATCATCTGACCCATTAAGACACGCACCATTCTCCAGACGGATTATGGGATCAAAGGCATTTTGTGTATCTCCTTCTTCATTTAGGATACGTAAAAC
>JAUYJZ010000010.1 GCA_030698465.1 bacterium
GGTGGTGCTATACCCATCCTCTGGTGAACTTGGTTTAGCCAAGTACAAAAAAATCCCTCCAATAACAACAAGAAGAACCACTCCTCCAATAAGTATTTGTTTATTCATGCAACATAAAAGAAGTTATTAATTCCTTACTCTCAGTAAGGATAGGTTCGACAGACCTTTTTTATTGTACAAACTAAAAACCCTCTTGGGAAAAGGGCTTCTGGGTAAAACCTGTGGATAACTTGCCCAGGGCAAGGATTAATGGCCGAGAACTATAATCCCAAAAAGGTGCGAAGAACACTGGAGGGAATAGCGGAGATGTTGCCTTGCAAGTCGGCATCGGCTAAGCCGGCAACTCTGCCTTCAACACTAAACAAAGGGGCACCGTCAACGTTTTCTTGCTCCACAATGGAAGTAAGGAAGGAATCCTCTTCTATCGTCTTTGCAATCCCTAGATTCACCAAGGGAGCGCTCTCCCCTGCTTTGACTACTTTGGCTAAAAGCACCAGACGCTCTCCGAGTTTCACTCCATTGTTGTCTATAAAGCCGGCTGTCTGCAGGCCAGTGTCTTCTATTTTTAACAAGGCAAGGTTATTTTCTGCGTCTCGCTTTAACACCTGGGCTAGCAAGGGTTCTTGCCCGTCAGCATACACGGTAACTTTCCATCCAGCCGGAACCAAGGAAGACAAGGTAACAATGAGGCCATCTGAAGTATAGACCAAGCCAGAACCCTGCCTTGCGCCAGCACTTTGCACGGCAACCACGGTTCTTTTCACCTTTTGGAGGGTATTCTCCAGGGCTTCGTTCTCTCGCACAAAAATCTGCTCAACGGGAGCTATAACCTGGGTCCTGGCGTTCCAATCTTTCAAGAACTGCCAGTTTTGAAACGCGGGGTTTGCAGCCAAAGCTGGTAGCAAAAAGGCCTGAGACCAGAGACCCCCAGCAGCTCCTAACAAAAACAGGAGCAAGAGTAAAAAAATGCGCCGTGCCATTATTTCAAAGCTGCTTTTGCAAACTTTCTTTTGGGAGAGGATTTTAGGGAATCCATGGATGAGAGCAGCACAATCTCTTTTTCTTCTACATCAACACGAATCTTACTCCCCGGTTGAGCGTTCCCCGCAACAATCTTTAAAGACAAGGGATCTAAAACCTGGCGCTGAATAATACGCCTGAGAGGGCGGGCCCCCAAGGCAGGATCAAAGCCCTGCTCTGCCAAAAGCTCTTTTGCCTTGTCAGTTACATCCAACGTAATGCCTTTGGCAGCAATGCGCAAAGCAACTTTGGAAAGCTCCAGCTCCGCAATCTTTTTGATTTCCAGCTTGGTTAAGTAGTTAAAGATGATAATCTCATCAATGCGGTTCAAAAACTCGGGGCGAAACTCTTCTTTTAAGGCTGCCATGACCTTGCCCCGCACAGAACTTTTTCTCTCTTCTGAATCATTCCCCATGAATCCTAATGGGGACATCTCAGCTATGTATGAGGACCCAACATTTGAGGTCATAATGACAATGGCGTTCTTGAACGAGGCCGCCCTGCCCTTGGCATCGGTCAATCTGCCGTCTTCCATAATTTGCAAAAGAACATTAAAAACCTCGGGATGCGCTTTTTCAATCTCGTCAAACAGAATAACCGAATAGGGGCGCCTTCGGATTTTCTCCGTTAACTGACCTCCTTCCTCATATCCAATGTATCCGGGGGGCGAGCCAATCATACGGGAAGTGGTATGACGCTCCATGTACTCTGACATGTCTAGGCGTATCATGGCGTTCTCATCGTTAAACAAGAACCCGGCCAAGGCCTTTGCAGTCTCGGTCTTGCCCACTCCTGTGGGACCCATAAACAGAAATGAACCAAGGGGCCTGTTTTCTTCAGAAAGCCCGGCTCGGTTGCGCCGAATTGCGCTGGAAATGGCGTGAACTGCCTCTTCCTGGCCGATAATCCTGCGTTTTAACACATCTTCCATTTTCTCTAACTTCTTTGCCTCCTCTTCCATTAATCTCATGACGGGAATACCTGTCCATCGGGAAACCACCCTGGCAACATCTTCTTCGGTCACCTCTTCCTTTAAGAGGGGGTTTGACTTTTGAAAGCGCGCCAGCTTCTTTTCCTCTCCCCTGAGTTTCTTCATGAACTCTGGGATCTTGGAATATTTTATTTCAGCTGCTTTCTGCGAGTTCCCTGCGGCCTGTTGCTGTTCCACCTCGAATCTCGCCAACTCCAGGCCTTTTTTAATCTCCTTTATCGCGTCAATCACCTCTTTTTCAGACCTCCACTTTGACTCAATTCCTTTTGCCTTCTCCATAAGATCAGCTAACATCCTGGCGTTGGCCTTCACCTTTTTCTCTTGCTCCTCGTCTGCCTTTAAGGCTTCTTGCTCAAGCTCAAGCTTTTGGATGTGGCGTTTTAGAGAATCAAGCTCTGAGGGTTCAGACTCCATCTCCAGGCGCAAAGAAGACATTGCTTCATCCATTAGGTCCACTGCCTTATCTGGCAAGAACCGGTCTGAAATGTATCTGGCCGCAAGGTTGGCGGCCGACACCAAAGCAGAATCCTTTATTTTTACCCCGTGGTGCAGCTCATACTTTTCTTTAATACCCCGCAATATGGAAACGGTATCTTCAATTGAGGGTTCTACCACCAAGATGGGTTGGAACCTTCGCTCTAAAGCAGGATCTTTTTCAATATATCTCTGGTATTCCTTTAATGTGGTAGCTCCAATGGCACGAAGTTCTCCCCGCGCCAGGGCGGGTTTTAACATATTGGAGGCATCAATGGCACCCTCGGCAGCTCCAGCTCCCACCAAAGTGTGCAATTCATCGATAAACAAAAGATAGTGGCCCGCTGCCCTCTCAATCTCTTTTAACAGGGCCTTGATGCGGTCTTCAAACTCACCCCGGTACTTGGTGCCTGCCACTAAGGCCCCAATGTCTAATGCAATAATCTCCCTGTCTTTTAAGGATTCTGGAACATCCCCTTTTACAATCTTTTGCGCAAGACCTTCCACCACCGCGGTTTTGCCCACGCCGGCTTCTCCAATAAGCACAGGGTTGTTCTTTGTTCTCCTTGAAAGAACTTGCATTAACCTGCGGATTTCCTGCTCTCTTCCGATAACCGGGTCTAGTTTTCCCTGTCGGGCCAACCGAGTTAGGTTGCGGGCGTACTTTTCCACTACCTGATACTTTGACTCTGGGGTGGGGTCGGTAATTCTCACACCTCCACGAATCTGAGCTAAAATCTTTAAAACGGTTTCATAGTCTAGGCGCCCAAGCTCTACTCCTTCTGGGCCTCCGGCGCTGGGCTTTAAAAAGTTGGTGCGCTCCAAAGTTTCCTTTGCTTTGGAATCCGTGTCCAGCAAAGCCAGGAACAGATGCTCTACTGAAACATATTCGTCCCCCATTTTGCTTGCTTCTTGCCTGGCTCGCTCCAGCACCTTTGCCAAATCCTGGGTAAGATAAAACTGGCCCAAGGAATTCACTGTGGCCACTACAGGAAGACGCTCTAAAGCAATCTCTGCTTTTCGTTTCAAGGCATCTGTATCGGCTCCTATCTTTTGCAAAAGAGTCAACACCACGCTTTCTTCTTGAGACAGCAGAGAATACAGGAGATGCAAAGCATCCACCTGCTGCTGTCCTCGTTCCTGGGCTAGATTTTGCGCCTGAAACAAGGCTTCTTGGGCCTTATGGGTAAAGTTTCCTCCGTTCATATGATAAAGGTATGCTACTACAAAATGATCCGAAAATCAAGGTTATTTGTAAATATCGTGGGTGCCAATATCATAATATACCACTTCGTTGTTTTTCAAGAAACGAAATAATACTCGATACTGCTTATTTATAGCAAAAGACCAAAACATAGCCAACGGTCCTTTCAGTTTGTGAGTGTCGAGACCTGGATGAAAAGGATTTACCTCAAAAAGGAAAATCTTTCTTGGTACAATCTTCTGAATCTCTTTTGGGAGTTTGCGAAATCGCTCCTCAAAGTAGGGGGTTGAGTGCGCCCTAGTAATTTTTGGCATACCGGGGGAATTCAGCCTTCAGAAATTCCCGAAAAGACCGGGTTCTGCCTCCTTGAAGCGCTTTTTCTCCCGCAACAACCGCTTTCATTGCTTGTCGCAACTCATCATTCTCTTTGGAAAGGGTCTCCCATACTTTTTTGTCAATCACCACCAAGTCTTTCTTTGCAAGGTTTTTGGGAATGGTAAGTATCGTTGTCATACAAATGCATCGTAAAACACTATTATAAGACAGTCAACAGCTATTCTGAACGTTCTCCTAGGGTAGCGTTAAGAATCTTTTCCTGTTCATCTCTCAACACCTTGAGCACCACGGCCTCCCCCGGGTCGTACTGCTGAATAATCTTTGCCAAAGAGTTCTCTAGGGTTATGCGCTCTCCGTTTATTTCCAAGATAATGTCACCAGAAAGGATCCCTGCCTTTTCAGCTGCCGACCCCGGAGTTACGGCAGGCTCCCCTGCGGGGCCCGCCTGCACCAAAACCCCATAGTCTACCGACAAACCTTCTTTCTGGGAAAATTCCTTGGTAATGGCAGTGTATCTCACCCCCAAGAAGGGATATACAATCTTGCCCAGCTCCCGTACCTGTTTAATATCGCGTTTTACTTTACTCACTGGAACTGCAAACCCAACGCTCTGGGCACTGAGAACGGTAGCCGTATTCATGCCGATAACCTCTCCTGCTAGGTTGAGCAACGGCCCCCCAGAGTTCCCGGGGTTAATAGCCGCATCCGTCTGAATTACGTCTTCAATGGTTTCCACAAAGTTGCCTCCAGAAGCGGTAATGCTGCGCCCAAGGCCTGAAATAACCCCTACGGAAACCGTGTTGCGAAACTCTCCAAGGGTATTTCCAATGGCAATAACACTTTGTCCGATCTGCAGATTTTCTGAATCTCCCAGTTTCACAAATGGAAAGGGTTTGTTGATAAAGTTGCCTCCCCCGTCAATAATGCTCTCCTGGTCTATCTTTAATACCGCAACATCTTGTAAAGGGTCTTTTGCCAAAACCCGGGCGGGATAGGATTTGCCATCCGTGGTAAACACGGTATACTCGGCCTCCTCATCTAGCACTACGTGTTTATTGGTAACAAGCATACCGTCTTCAGAAACAAAGAATCCCGTACCTCCCCCAACCTCTTTCTTTTCCGTTCCCTGCTGGCGATACTGGGGAATCTGAAACTGGAACGGACTCTGCCCGCCGAACAGCTCATCAAAAGGGTTGCTGTAATATTGCTCAATAATGGGGATGTCCTTGGTAATGATAATACTGACCACGGCAGGACTTGCTTCATTTACCGCATCAATGATCTTTTGTTCTTGCGTGGTTTGAGGAACATATTCTTGTTGCACCACCGTACGGTCTGGCAACTCAAAACCAACCTGCTCAAACAAGGAAGCGACCTGCTGATACAAAGCTCCCCCAACCACGGCCCCAGTTAAAAATCCAGACAAAACCGAGACCCCGACCACCAATACCAAAAGGGAAACCAACTCTTGCTTACCAAGCTTCTTTGCGAGTTTTTGAAAGGGATTTCTTGCCTGCTTCTTTGCCTTTGGAGGATCCGATTCAGGTATTGTTGGTTCGTAGAATTCCATGGATACCTTTTTATACTACCGTCTTATCCTTAGCTGTTCAACCACTTTTTGGAGCGCCTTGACACCTTTTTCCACGTCTTCTTTTTTCGTAGGATTGCCCAAAGTTATGCGCAAGGCAGAAAGGGCTTCTGTTCGAGAGTATCCCATTGCCAAGAGCACATGCGAGGGTTCTTGGGCGGCTTCAGAGCAAGCAGAACCCGTGGAAACTGCAATCCCTTTTTGGTCCAACAACATAACAATGTCTTTACCCTCAACTCCTTCAATCAAAAAGTGTGCATTGTTGGGAAGACGATTCGTTGTAGACCCAGTGAATAGTGCCTTAGATATTCTTTTTTGTACTTCCTTTTGCAGAAAATCCCGGAGTTGGCGTATCCTAATTGTCTGCACCGCGGCTCTTGGGTCAGAGAGCTGTTCTACTGCTTTTCCCATGCCAACGATACCTGCCACGTTTTCCGTGCCAGGCCTAAGGTCTTGCTCCTGGCCCCCACCCCAAAAGAAAGGGCGGAGAGAAACTCCTTTCCTTATATATAATGCACCCACTCCTTTGGGCCCGTACACCTTGTGAGAACTTAGGGTAAGCATATCTACGCCAAGTTTCTCTATATTACAGGAAAGATACGGGGCTGCCTGAACCGCGTCCGTGTGGAAGATGACCGACAACCCACGACCAACGACCGACGACTCATTCCTTTTCCTGATTATCTTTCCTATCTCGGCTATTGGTTGGATAGTGCCAATTTCACTATTGGCATACTGAATTGAGACAAGTACCGTATTCTCCTTGATTGCTTTTTCTACATCAACCGGATCCACAATCCCTTCTTTCCCAACTATGATGTAGGTGGCCTCAATCCTCCCTTGTCGTTCAAGTTCTTGAACCGGCGCCAGTACCGATTCATGTTCAATAGAAGAAATAATGATATGGGGCTTACCAGTTCGTAGTTTATAGTTTATAGTTTTTAGGACTCCTTGAATTGCAAGATTATTTGCCTCTGTCGCACCAGATGTAAAAACTATTTCATCTGCTGAAC
The DNA here is from genome assembly GCA_030698465.1 of bacterium. Taxonomy (GTDB): domain Bacteria; phylum Patescibacteriota; class Minisyncoccia; order Minisyncoccales; family UBA10102; genus 01-FULL-49-22b. Next base: position 6,627 of record JAUYJZ010000010.1, read on the forward strand.
AGCCAAGGAACGAAGCAACCTGCTCTCTTGCTTTTTCCACAGCTCCCCGAGCCCGCTGCCCCGACTGATGTGAAGAAGAAGGATTGCCAAACTCGCCTTTTAAAAAAGGCAGCATGGCTTTCAAGACCAAAGGGTCAACGGATGTGGAGGAGGCGTAGTCTAAATAAACGAACTTCTTTCTCATCCCGGTACTAGAAATTAGACTTCTCTTGACGTGCGACCATTGGGAACATTATTGGTGTTTTGTTTGGTGATTTCATAATAGGTTGAATGTTGTATTTTAGCGAGAAACAGCACGGTCTAATTTTCAGTACGGGACTCACGATTTCTTTTGTTTGCGCCACCCCTTGGGAAGGTGGTCAAAACGATATTTAAAGATATCTAAACGTATGGGGCCGAATAGGGTCATGTACGCTTCAGCTAAAAAGTACTGGGTGATTATTCTGGTCATATCTTCTTCCGCCCTCCTGGGGGAAACATAAAACCACACATTGGTTAGAAACCCAAACTTGCCTTTTTTTGAGGCTTCCTGAATATACTTAAAATCTTCCCCGAGCTTCACAATTTCGTCAAACCCCCCTATTTCTTCATGGAGCCATCGACGCGTCACAATGCAGTTGGTAGCATGCGGATAAAACTTCTCCGTGCTTTTAAAATACAGCTGATACAGTTTCTCAAATACTCGATAGATGCGCTTTTTGTTGGGAATCTTCATTAAGCACCCTGCAACATCCAGGCGCTTTCTCTCAAACTCTTTTAAGAACTTTTTTAAAAAATTGGAAGGAAGGTTGGCATCTGCATCCAAAAATACAAAAATGTCTCCCTTTGCAGCTTTTGCCCCCTCGTTTCTCCCCTTTCCTGGCATTCCTCCTTTTGTCACTTTACATCCAAAGGATTTTGCAATCTCCACCGTACGGTCTCTTGAGCCTGCGTCTGCAACAATAATTTCGAGGTCTTTTATGCCTTGTTTTTTCACGGAACGTAGCACAACGGGAAGATACTCTTCTTCGTTGAGCGTTGGGATGATGACACTAATCATTTGTCTAAAACAAAGAGGACGTGTTTTGTCATGAAGTTTTTGGTCACCTTTTTGAACTTCAGCTTAAGCCCAAGGTGCTCAAACAGCTCTTCCCAATCTTTAACCTCCCGGTAATTATAAGGCATATTCATCTTGAAAGGATTGGTGAAGAAAAACGGGGAGTTGGAGATAAAATCGTTGGTGCAGGCAAGCGCCCATCCAAATTGAGAAGTATACGTGTCTTCATGAATGATGATACGCTTTTTGGAAACCCGAATTGCCTCTTTTAATACCGAAAGGGGGTTCTGACAGTGATGAAGCACAAAAATCAATAATGAGGTGTCAAAAGAATTATCGGGAAAAGGAATATTTTCCCCGTCGTATACTATTAGGGGGAGCTTGCTTCGATTAAAATCCTCCACGTCCAAAAGCTGCACTTCAACTCCTTTTTTTTCTGAGATGAGCTCCCCTGGCCATCCGCCTCCCGCTCCAATATCCAGCACACGCTCTCCTTCTTTGAGAAATGGCCCAATAGTATTCAATACCTTGGGGGCCCACCATGTTCTCCCAAAATGATGTATAACAGAATCAAAAAATGGAATCTTCATTTGTGGCTCCAAATAATTTCTTTCCTTCCTCCTAGAACTCTTCTTTATTATGGGTCTCTTTCATCCAATACCACCATTCGTCGCTCACGTTCCTTAAAAACCTTCGGTTTTTAATATTTTTCCACCACGGGAGGATACCCAATCCTCCCGACCCCTCCTGTGAGAATGGTGGCATTGGCTTAAAGTTTTTCATCGTGAGAAAATACATTCCTCGCTTCTTCCCAAAAAGATGCATCTTCGTATTTTGTCTTGCGCCAATACCACCATTCAGCGCCCCACAGGTAGAACGTGCCGAGCCCTGTTTGTCTTGCAAAAGAAATATTATCTTGCACCTGGGAAATCGGCATGGTCTTTTCCTGCTCTGCAATAGTAGAATGCTCTAACTCGCCTTTCACCCAAGGTTCTGCCTGCAGCTCCCCCACTATTACTTTTTTGCCAAACAGTTTTTCTACCAGCCATGCCTTTCTCTGGTACGAAACCGCGGGAAAAGGGAGAGAAAGATAGGTGTTGAGCTCCCCTGACCATATCTTTTGATACAGGGTGACTGCCACCTTATCCCCCAGGCGCGAGGCATTCCACCACAAGGACAACTCTCCTGAATCTGAGGTAAAAACATCGTGCCCCGAATCTAAAGATTGTACCAGCTCCATCTCCTTTTGCAAGAAGGAAAAATCGCGCCAGGGACACTTGCCAAAGGCAAGCAGGGGTTCATTTTCCACCTGCCAGGCCTCCAAGGCAGGATGGTCTTTATACCTTGCCACTACTTGTGAAAGCATTTCAAGGATCTGCGCTCGTAATTCTTCTTTTGAAAATGTCTCTGCAAAGGAGGGAATATGGCACTCTGGCCATCTGGGAGTTTTCATGCCAATGGCAAGCAACACCTTTGCCCCATGCTCCTTTGCCCTATCCATTTGCCAGTCCAAATCCTCAAAGAAAAACTGCTGGTCTCTGGGTTCCAGCAAGTCCCAGTGGGCGGCAATCTTCAGATTTTTTGCCCCCAGGTCTTCCAATAGTGCAAGATAAGTTTCCTTCCAATCCAAACCCAAACGTTCTGCCTGTTTTTCAGAAAAGTTCACTCCCCAGGTTATCTCTTTTGCAGGAGAAGTCTTTCCCACAAAGAAAAACAGAAACAAGAGAACAATAAATAGTGCTGCAAAGAAAAATGTTCGTTTCATGGCTTCTTCTTAAAAACGTACTCACCAATGTTTTTGACTCCGTTTCTCTCCATCTCCACAAACCCTTGCATGGCGGCTTCCGCAAACAAACCCTGGTTCAAAAAGTCCGGAATCCATTCTGCCGCATACTCCACTTTGAGTTGTGGTATGGCAGATCCCAAACGCACCAGCCATTTTTGATTCTGCACCTCTTGGGACCCTATAGGAGAACTCAAGAGTAAAGGGATGCCAAGGGCGGCATAAAAGGAGAGTTCCGAAGGTTTGGTCCACAAAATATCGGTTGCTCTGAGAACCTCGGTAAACTTTTTAAAGTACTCTTCCTTGTTCTTTGACAAAACCACCTCAACCTGTTTTTCAGACAGCTTTTGGTTCCTTGTTGTTTCTTTGAATCGCAAAGCAGCATCCTTATGGGTGGCAACCATCATGCAGAGCTTCAGCTTTCCTTTCTTGAGCAGAGGAGTTAGGTGCTCAATGATGTGCTGGCCTAGATCCTGTTGCGCTCCCGCTCCCCCTATTGCAAACGTAATGAGGGGGATTCCGTCTTTTTTAGTCGGCACCCTACCCAGGTATGCTCTCACCACATCGGCATATCTGGTAAGGTACTTTCTCTTTTGATCCAAGCGTATCAGGCGCCTTCTCAGATCTTCTTTGGTTTGCTGAAAACCGTCGGGGGACGTAAAGTCTTCTGGCAAGGGAAACCCGGTCAGGAAAATGTTTTCCTTTGGCACTCCGTACTGCTCCAAGCGCTCTGCCACCAACTGACTAGGAGCCAGATAACGGATTTTGCTCTTCTTTGGAAACAGGGGGACCCAAGCACGGGCAGCATCGCTGTCGGTGACTAAAAGATAGATATCTTCCTGATACCCCCAATGTTCTGCCATGAAAGCTGGAACAGGAAAAGTTGCCACCATGGGTAATGGGTTCTCGTCCAGCTTTTCTATTAAATGCTTTCCCCATTTTCTGTTCTCCATTAGCCCGTAAATGGTTCGCAATTGGAGACCTGGGGGCTCCAACGGCCTCTCTTTTGGATAAAAGGGTTTTATCTCTTGTACCTTATCCATTAAAGAAAAAACCAGGTCTCCCAATACCGGGATTTTCTTGAATCTGGAGATAAACTCGTACACGGCTCTCGTTTCCTGCCAGATGGTGCGATCCAGGTCTGGCATTCCAGGATAATCATTTGCGGCAATGACCCTGCCCTGTGGGGCCATGCGGCGCAATGCAAAAGCAGCTCTTTGGTGCCCATATCCCATGTCTACTGCAACAACCCATGCTTTCTTCATATTTTCCATATTAGCATTGTTTCCTCTGAGAACTGAAATCGTCTTTGCTGCTGGAATCTCCATGCAAAGAAAGCGGCTGCAACCATAAAGGGAAGGAGCCCCCACAAAGAAAATCCTTCAACGCTTTGTGCCGCAAAAGGAAGTTCAGAGAATGCCGTGACAACAAACGAAAGATAGGAAAGAAGGAGGCCTAGGGGAAGGGCCAACAGACCGGAAAGAAAGGGAAGAACCATACTCACAAGAAAAAAGACAACGCCCAAAAAAAGCACCAAGGGAAGCAGGGGAACAACAAGCAGGTTGCTTACCAAGGAAACAAAAGAAAGAATGCCAAAGTGGTAGAGCACCAGGGGTAAGGTAAAGACCTGGGCCGCAACGCTCATGAAAGCCACGTCCCGAAGCCCAAAAGGGTTGGGAGTCTTTCTGAAAAAGTATTGGAGTAAGGGGAGAAATAAAAGAATGCCCAAAACCGCAAGAAAAGAAAGCTGGAATCCAATATCGTAGGCCAAAAGCAGTGGGTTGAAAAACAGCAAAGCGCCGCCGGCAAACACCAAGGCCCTCAAGGCACCATTCCTCCTTCCCAATAGTCCAGAGAAAAGCAGTGAGCTTCCCATAATCCCGGCTCGTAAGGCTGAGGTCTGGAATCCCGTGAACACCACAAAAAATACCAAGAACAAAAGAACCAATAACGAGCTCTTTTTCTTTGGCATCCCAACATTTAAAAGAAAGACAAAGAGCATGCCAGAAAGTATGGCGACATGCATGCCAGAGATTGCCGTAATGTGTCGAGTCCCGGTAATGTTGAGGTCTTCTTTCAACTCCTCTGGCAAACCTGCCTTGTTACCCAAGAGCATGGCGGAAAGTAAAGAGGACTCAGGTAGGGGCAGGGAAGAATCAATTGTTCTCTGCAATCGTTCTTTGAGGAGCGAGAGAACAGGCTCCCTTCTCTCTTTGACTTCAACACTTGGCTGGAACATCACAAAGAGAATCCCATCCTTTGCCAGGTATAAGGGATAGTTGAAGCCCTCAAACGCAGAGGGCGACTGGAGTTTTCCTGTAACCTGAACCTTATCTCCTTGCCTAAATTCTTGAAAAGAAGAAATGAACAGCAGCACCCTACCCTCAAGATTTTCCGTCTCCAATGTCAAACGCATGCCCTCTTCATTTTTTTCCGGAAAAGTCATAACCTTTCCTTCAAAAGAAACTTCTTTTGGTTCGACAAGGGAAGCTGGAAGCTGAGCTGATCCTGCATAGTGAGACATGCCGAGGGCAGCTGCAAGGAGCAGCAGTCCCATGCGCACCAGCGAGAATCTTTGCCAAAAGACGCTAACCAGCAGTATGCCGGCCAAAAACACACCAAGGATAAGAAAAGGGGAAGAAGAAAAAAACGAAGCGAAAAAAATTCCGGCCTCAAAAGCCAGAACAACGCCAAACAAAAGCTTGGGAATCAGCATTAAGAGAAGCCACCTTTTTTGAATCCCGTGGCAATCAGCGTAATCTTTACCTCTCCCGCTTTCAAGTTCTTGTCATATACTGCCCCAAAGATAATGGTGGCATCGGGTGCCAGTTTTTCTTTGATTTTTTGAGCAGCTTCATTCACCTCAGCCAAAGAAAGGTCATCTGCCCCAGCTACATTAAAAAGCACTCCCTGGGCACCCTGAATGGACATATTCAGCAGGGGAGAATGAAGAGCCGCCTCCAGGGCCTGCCCGATTCTCTGTTCCCCTTTTGCTTTGCCCACTCCAAACACCGCCTGCCCAGCAGAGGCCATGATGCTTCTCACATCCGCAAAGTCTACATTGATGATACCGGGAACTACAATAAGGTCTGAAATGCCCTGTACGGCCTGGCGCAAAATCTCGTCTGCCGCCCAAAAAGCGGAAAGTACAGTGGTATCCTGGTTCGCAAGCTTTAAAATCTGATCGTTTTCAATAACCAGCAAAGTATCCACTTTCCCCTGAAGCTGCTGGAAGGCACGCTCTGCCAGGCGGTTCCTCCAAGCCCCCTCAAAGGAAAAGGGGCGGGTTACCACTGCAACACTCAGAATCTTTTTAGCCTTTGCCATTTCGGCTATGGGAACTATGGCTCCACCTCCTGTTCCTCCTCCAAGGCCGGCAGCTAAAAACACCAAGTCGGTTCCTTGGAGCGCTTGGTTCAACTCTTCCTTGCTTTCCAAGGCTGCCTTTCTCCCCAGCTCCGGATTCATGCCGGCCCCCAATCCTTTGGTACTTTCTTTCCCAATGCGGATTTTGCGGTGCGCCCTGACTTTTTTTAGGTCTTGGGCGTCTGTATTAATAGCAACAAGTTCAACACCCCGGATTTTGGTCTGCACCATACGGTCCACCGCGTTGTTTCCGGCTCCTCCAATGCCAAACACTTTAATGGTTGTTTTGGGATTCATGGTTCAGTTAAGGGATAAATGCCTTGAATAGTCGTTTTAGAAATCCTGCTGCACGGGAGGGTTTTCTCGTCTCCCGTCTTAACTCCTGCTCTTTAGTTTGCAAGAGCAGAAGGCCAAATACCCCCAGGAACGCGGGATCCTGTTCTACGGTATGAAGCTCGCGGGGTTTACCCACTTTCACAGGGAGCCGTAACTCCTTTTTGGCAAATTCTGCTATTTTTGGCAACTTTGCTCCTCCTCCACATAGTATCACACCTCCCGGCAACTGGCCTTGCTTGTCCAGATTTTTTAACTCCTTTTGCAAAAGCTGAAGAATTTCCTTTACCCGTTCTTCAATAATATGCGTTACAAATTTTGCAGAAAAGGTGAATGTCTCTCCATTTCCAAGGTCAATCTTCTCCATTCGTTTTCCCTTTGGCCCAAGACACGTTCCAAACTCTGTCTTAATACGCTCAGCTAAATCATGCTCCACCCTCAAGCCAATGGCAATGTCGTGGGTGATGTTTTCTGCTCCCACCGGGAGAACCGCAATGTGTCTAAGATCCCCTTCTTCAAATACCGCAAGAGATGTGGTTCCGGCTCCCAGCTCTACTACAGCCACCCCCATCTCTTTTTCCTGCGGGTTTAGCACGGCAGTTGCCACAGCCAAGGGACTTGCCACCACACCTGAAATCTCAAGGCCCGCCTCCAACACGGCTTCGGTAAGGTTTTTTAAGTCCGGAGAAAACAGGCATACAGCGATGACATCTGCCTCCAGGCGCACCGCCTTCATACCAATGGGTTCCCTAATGTCCTGCTCTCCGTCCACCACATATTGCAAAGGATAGAGCTCTAGAATTTCCTGGTTTTGAGACAAGGAAAAAGTCTGGGCCGCCTGCAAGACCCGGTCTACATCCTCTTTTGAAATGCTGGCGTCGGCCCGAGAAACCGCAACCAAACCATGGGAGGGAACACAAAAAAGTCGGCTTCCTCCAACAGAAACAATAACCTCTTCAATACGAGAAGGAGTCATCTGCTCTGCTCTTTTAACCAGGGTCGCAATATGCCTTGCCGTCTCTTCTGGCTTCACCACCACGCCCTTTCTAACCCCAGAACTGGGTTCTTCTGCCACTCCTAAAATCTCCAAGTCCCCCTCGTCTCCGATTTTCCCCACTGCCATCTTTAAGGATTTTGTACCAATATCAAGCGCTGCGAGTACTTTTGATTTCATCCCGATAGTGTCAGGTCGCGGTCTCTATGCCATGATGCCGCAAACCTGCTACTTATAATTGATATGTAAAACATACATTGACTGTTAAATGCCCGAGAGCGACCGCGGACACTATCGGGATTCATGCAAACAAGGTGAGATAGCGCTGTTCTTTTTGAATCATGACTTGTTCCTTCCTTTTGGTTTCATGATCATATCCCAAAAGATGCAAAAGACCATGTACGAACATCCAGGAAAGGGCCTTTTGAAAGGATATCTTGTATTCTAGCGCATCTTTCCTGATTACCAAAGGGCACAAAACAATCTCCCCCAAGGCTTCTGTTCCTCCGGGGAAAGCAAGTACATTGGTTGCTTTATTCTTCCCGCGCCATACCTTGTTGAGCTGGCGCATCTTTTGGGGCAATACCAGAACCACCGAGAGGTCTTTCCCTTGTCTTTTTTCTTTTCTCAAGACCAACTCAGCGAGTTTTATAATCTTTTTTGCTAAAATCCTGGTTTTTGTGAGATTAACGACTTCCATCATCCGACAATGCTCCATTCTACTCCTCTTCTTTTTTTCATTCAATTCAGCTAGTCTGGAAACAATGAATCGTTTTCTGCTTACTCTCTTTGTGGTTGCTTTCTGCGCCTCAATTCTGGGGGGTTCTTTTCTCTTTTGGCAAGGTAAATTTCAAGGGGAATTTCTTTCAGCAAACCTCAGCTTAACCGAAAACACAACAGAAACAGAAGATGGCATAACCTTGCTGTTTGCAGGAGACGTTATGCTGGACCGGGGAGTGGAGTGGTATATCAAACAAAAAAAGGATTGGGCCTGGCCTTTCCGCAGAGTTGCAACAGACCTCCAAAAAGCAGACCTGGTTTTTGCAAACCTGGAAAGCATCATTTCAGATAAAGGAGAAAAACAGGGAAGCATATATTCTTTTCGGGCAGACCCCAAGACCCTTAGAGGATTGGCGTTTTCTGGCATTGATGTTGTTTCTGTGGCAAACAACCACAGTTTTGACTACGGCCCGGAGGCTTTCTTAGACAGTTTGGAAAGATTAAAGGCAAAAGATATTGCTCCGGTTGGGGGCGGGGCAACAAAAAAAGAGGCACATGCCGCCTTCATTAAAACAATTCGTGGCATCTCCATTGGCATTCTTGCGTATACCGCCCTGGGCTCCCCTCTTTGGCAAGCAGATGAAAACTCCCCTGGCATTGCCTGGATGGATTCTTTAAAGATCTCTCAACTTATAGAAGATATAAAAACAGCAAAAGAATCCGCAGATATTATTATTGTGTCTTTCCACTTTGGAGAAGAATACCAGACCAAACCCATTAACTTTCAAACAATTCTTTCTCGTGCTGCTATTGATGCCGGGGCAAATCTCGTGGTCGGTCACCATCCCCATGTAGTGCAACCCATAGAGAAATATAAAGATGGGTTCATTGCCTACAGCTTGGGAAACTTTGTGTTTGACCAAGGGTTTTCAAAAGAAACTATGGAGGGTATGCTCCTTAAGGTTTTGATACAAAAAAACAGCATAACCCAAGTTATGCCTCTTTTAGTAGAAATATCCCCTGAATTTCAGCCGGCCATTTCGAAAGAATCAATATAGTAGGTGTCGAGCACCTTTAAAACACGTAGAAGGTGTAGTTGAGAAGGCGGAGCCTGCTTTTCAATATCTACCTGCGCCCGAAACTCGCTTGCGCCCACTTGCTGAAGTTCCACAATCTTGTAGCTAGAGATAGGCTCCTTTAAGGAAAAGGTACCTTGTTCCTCTTGGAGAAAGGCGTTCTCTGTGAGAAAACGAATGGCAAGATTAGCATTCCCTTGCTCTAAAGCATCTAGGAACGACACAAGAGATTTCTTTGCGGCCTGCCGCTCAATCTCTTGCCGCTGTTCGGCTAACTGCTGCTCAATTAAAGGAAGACGGTTTTCTTCCAAGCGATAATACTGCCAGGCCAACACCAGCTGGCCCGCCACCACGGCAAGGATTGCAATAGCAATGCCTTTCCATGCCTCTTTATTAAAAAATCGTGGTTCTTCCATAATATATTAAGAAGGAAGCAGCTCTTTCACAATGTTTGCCACCAAGGCCCCGTCTGCTTTTCCTTTGACCTTGGGAGCTAATTCTCCCATAATCTTACCCATATCTTTTGGGCTTTGAGCTTCGGTCTTTACAATTGCTTCTTTCACAAAATGCCGTATCTGCTCTTCTGTGAGCTGCTCTGGAAGATAGGCAAGCAGAACTTGAAGCTCCTTTTTCTCTTTTTCAGCAAGTTCGGGCCTGCCTCCTTTCAAAAAGGCTTCTGCGGCCTCCCTTCTCTTCTTTGCTTCTGTCGCAACCACATCCTGCATCTCTTCACCTGAGAGTTCCTCGTCTTTACCCTGAGC
>JAUYJZ010000025.1 GCA_030698465.1 bacterium
AACTACTCCGATTGTTTCTACTGCTTTGGTTTCTTTATCGTCTGGGTTTTGGGGAATTAACGGAAGAAACAATGCATCATTTGGCTTAATACCCACAAGCCAAACTTCTCGCTCCTCTGTTTTTGCTTTCGGATTCCTCCCAACTCGATACAAAAGAGTTGTTTTTTCAATATTCAAAACTTGCCCAGGATATTTTTCAGTGCTAATGTTCTTTGCTTCTTCGCAGGTTATTTCGCCCTCAACTTCTAAAAACTCACTGCATAGGCCACCCTGCCCTGAAATCTGTGTTTCCGATCTACTAGAATTCTGCCAATAGAAAAACCCTGCCGCGCTGCCCGCAACAATAAGTAGGATAATACCGAGAATAACTATATTTGTATTCTCCTTCATAAAACTAAGGAAGAACCTGCACCTCCAATGGATTCACAATATCCTGCTTTGTTTTAATAGGGGAAGAGGCGCGCACAAACACTTGGTCATCCATCTCTAAATCCTCAATGGTTACCACCTCTCTCTCTGGGGTAAAGGAGATTTCTTGGTCTAAGGGAGGGTTGGCAATATCAAAGGGAAACACCAGGCGAATAAACGCGGTGTCTTCTCCCAACTTCACGGTAAAAGACCTCTCTTCTTTGGGCTGCAAGAGCACAAAAGAATTGCCTGCAGCGTCAACAGAAACAACCTTCCCCGCAATACTGGTTACCTCTTCAAATACTTCTTCTTTTTGCTGTTCCTGACCAATCTGTGGAAGACCACCTATGGAGTAAAGATATACTCCCCCAGCCACGGCAACTAAAACAACAATAATACCAATGGTGCTTAAGCTTAATTTAGGCATATTATCCTACGAATTACGAATGTTTACGAATATACGAATATCTGCGACCTTTCTTTATTATACCCCGCACATAAAACGAAGCAATGGATGCAAACTTCATTAAGACAAGCTAAAGGCCAAGCGTTCTTTTAATCTGCGTAGACCCTGACCATTGTGCTTGAGCATTTTCTCTCGTTTGAATGCGTCTCGCCTGTCTCGATAAATCTCACAGTAGACTAGTTTTAGGGGGAGCCGAGATTTTGTTGCAAAGACCTTCCCTTGGTTATGCTCGGACAATCGTTTTTGCAGATTCCCCGTTGCACCAATATAAAGATGACTATCTTTTGCGCTTTTGAGTATATAGACGCTGTACATAAGTTTTATGTGCGGGGTTATACTCCCAACCAAGAAATATAGAAATCCACAAGCGCCCAGTTTCCCCCGACCCCCCGATTTAGAACACCTTCGGTTTTCTAGCCTGCTGGCAATTTTTCCACCACGGGGGCAACTGAAATTTTTACAGAACCAAGCTCATGTAAAAATTTACCAATGTTTCTCCCCAGAATAAAACAACAAGGGTTCCAAGAACTAAAAAGGGCCCAAAGGGAACTTCAGAACGCATGGTCTTTCTTTTTAAAGCTATGAGTACTAGGCCCACAAGCGCCCCAGCGCCAAAGGCAAAGGCAAGAGCAACAAGAATATTGGGGAATCCCAAAAACAATCCCATAAACAAAGCGAGCTTCACATCCCCAAACCCCATAGCCCTGCCTTTGGATAAAAGATAGATTGCCAGAAAAAATCCTGTAGCCCCAAGCCCAGAAAGCAGGGCTTCCCAAAAACTTACCGAGAGTAAGTTTTCCACAACCTGAAACTGCAAGAGGACCTGCCAAAGCAATACAAGACTTATCGCAGGATACAAAATCTTGTCTGGGATAAGATAGTGTTTTAGGTCATATACAAACACTGCTAAAAGCGCTGAAACAACAGCCCAAAGATAAAGTATATATAGCGCCTGTGGAAAACTTACCGAGAGTAAGTTTTCCATAACAAAAGAGAATGTTGCAACAAACAACAGGCCACAGGCAAATTCAACAAATGGATATTGGAGGGAAATCTTTCCTTTGCAGTATCTGCACCTTCCGCGCAACATCACAAAGCTTACGAGAGGAATTAAATCCTGCCAAGAAAGCTGGTGGCCGCAATGCGGACAAAAGGACCGTCCTTGAAAAACCGAGAGGCCGGTTTTCTCGCGCTTAGGAGCAACCGATCTCAATCCCTGCTGAACCTCAAGGCGATAAAGAAAAGCGTTCAAAAAACTCCCCACCATCAGACCAAAACCAAACACAATCAGAAAAACCATTGCTCCAGTATAGCATGCCGCAAGAATACGTCAGTACCACGGATTAATACGGATTAAACAGATTCATACAGATATTATATGACGGCATCCGTATAAATTAGTAGTATCTGTATAAATCCGTGGGAACCAAAAGCCCCCTTTTGGGGGCGAATTGGTTCCTGCACAAAGAAAAGAATCCTTGACTATTCGCAGGTAGCAAGGGTAATGGTTCCAGCATCTGGGCTGATACCGTCTGCACTCGCAACTTCCTTTTCGCTCGCTCCTCCGGGACCCGTAGCCATGATTGCTACATTTCCCGTGGTTGCTGCTCTCTCAAGAATAGCGTAGGCACAATAGTCCTGGTCGGTGTTTCCTCCGGTAGCTGAGTTGTCAATCCAGTTATAGGCGGGGTTCCCTGACTTGGGGTCCTTGGGCACAACAGCAAGATATGTGCTAATGGCAGTAGGCATGGTGGCAGACTGCAGATATGCCTCGTTCACGTTGCAGGTAGAATCGTCATAGCAGAGCTCCATTGCAGTATTGATTTGGCGCATGTCTGTTTGGCGCCTGGCGTCCCTGGCGTTGGCCCGTGCTCCTCCAAGAGAAACCAGCACAATGCCAGCTAAAATGCCAATAATCGCGATGACCACAAGCAACTCAATCAACGTGAATCCTCTACCACCAAAAGCCTGTCCCGTACCGAGCTTTGCTCTGGTGCGGGGCTCAATTAGGGTAAAACCTTTTTGTTTCATTGTTCTTTTTGCTTTAAACATAGGCTAAATCGACCTTTCGTTCAAATTCAAGCTGGTCTATAAACAGGTAGCAAATACTCCGTTGGTCTTAATGGCGTGCAATCCTGCTGCCAAGCTTCCCGAACCCTGCTCAAGCCAGAAACAAATCTGGTAGTCGCCTGTGGTTGCTCCAGCACTTCCGTCATCTTGGCCAATAGCATATTGACAAGGGCTCGTAGAAAGAGGTGATAGGTTGCAAGCTGTTCCTGCGGTTCCTGCTGTTGGGTCGGCAAAGTTGGTAAAGTCGGCTATAGACCCGGGACCCGTACAGATATTTACCTTAGCGTCAGCTGTGGTACATCCTGTCACGGCTTCTGGGTTGTCTGAACCCTCTATTTCCAAAGCGGTGGACATTTGCCGTACATCAGCTACGCGTCTTGCATCTCTTGCCTTGGCTCTGGCCGGACCCAAAGACACCAATACAATGGAAGCTAACATTCCAATGACTGCAATCACAACTAGTAGTTCAATTAATGTAAAACCTTTTTTGTTCATAGAATGTAGAAAAATATTCTCGACTTTTTTACCGTTCTTCTATTATACGCGAGTCAAGGATTACCAGCAAGGGCATTTTCCCCCATTGGGGCTCCCGGGGAGTGACGGGTTATAGTTTAGATTCCTCGACCCTTTATCGGAACCCGCAAACCATCCCCCTTCTTCCAGGGGGGCATACACGCAGTAGAGTTGAGAAGAACAGTTGGTGGTTAAGGTGTTCACGTTATCTATCCAGCCGTAGGAGGAGCCGCCCTGCTGGGGGTCTTTTGGGACGGGGTCCAGATATCTGCCGTCTCCCGCTCCATTACAGGCAGGAGGGCTGCTGCAGGGAATCTTTGAAGGAGCAGAGGAACCTGAAATCTGCGAGTATCCTTCGTCATCTGAATAATCAAGCTCCATTGCAAGTGTAATCTGCTGGATGTCGGTCTGGCGCCTGGCATCCCTGGCTTTTGCCCGTGCTCCCCCCAAAGAAACCAAAACCGTGGAAGACAAAATGCCAATGATAGCTATTACCACTAAAAGCTCAATTAAGGTAAACCCCGCACCAAATCTTTGGTTTGTAAGGTTTACTTTATTCCCATCACGATTCTGACGACTCATATCAGAGATTTGGTGCGGGGTAAATGCAGCCTGCTTTTTTTGCATTGGTTTAGTATATCAGAGAGAGCCTAACTGATACAGGGGCAAAAGCACAGAAGCCATCAATCCGCCCACAATCAATCCCAAAAACACAATGAGGGCTGGCTCAATGATGCTAAGGAATGCCTCCACGGTGCGGTCTACTTCCTTTTGATAAAAGGAAACGACATTGGTTAGGGTCTTGTCTATGGTCCCGGATTTTTCTCCCACAAACACCATCTGGGTAAACACGGGGGGAAACTCTGAAGGATACTTTTGCAGAACAGTGCTTATCTGATTCCCGTTCTGCACCTCTGTCTTTGCCTCAGTCAAGATCCTTTCATACACCGTGTTCCCAACGATACGCGAGGTAATATCCAGGGCCTGAACAATGGGGAGGCCTCCTGAAATTAAGGTGGAAAGGTTTTCTGCAAACCGTGAGAGATAGATCATGCGCAGAAAAGAATTCAAGAGTGGGATCTTTAGATAGAGTTCAGAAAAGAACTTGGTTCCTTCAGGGGTCTTTTTCCAGCGGAGCACAAAGAACACAGCTCCCCCCACCAAAAGGAACAAGACCCACCAAAAAGCTCGAAAGAACACAGCTAGGGCCAGCACGAACTTGGTAATGGCAGGAAGCTCTTGCCCGGTTTGTTCTAAAACCTTGCTAAGGTTGGGAATCACAAAGAACATCAAGAGGGCAAGCACGGCAAAAGCCAGGAATACGACAAAAGCGGGGTACACCAAGGCCGAGCGAATCTTGGACATTAAGTTGTACTCACGCTCTATGTGGTCTGCTAAATATTCCAAAACATCAGACAGGCTTCCCGAAGCCTCCCCAGACTTTACCATGTTAATATAAAAAGGAGAAAATACGTCTGGAAACTTTGAAAGCGCATCAGAAAGAGGGGTTCCCCCTTCTACCTCTTCTGAAAGCCGAAAAATCTTCTCCTTAAAGGCCTTACTCTTGGTCTGGGAAGCCAGGGTCTGCAAAGCCTCTACCAAGGGGACTCTTGAAACAAACATAACAGACAACTGCCGGGAAAACATCATAATGTCCCGCAAAGAGACTCGTTCAAAGAACCCAATGTTTCGCTCAAAAAAGCGGCGGGCTTGGGCCGCCTCAAGTATGGTAACAAACAGGTTGTGTCCAGCTAAAAGTTGCAGGGCCGCCTCCCTTGAGGAGGCCTCAATCACTCCAGACTGGGTTTTCCCTTTTTTGTCCCGTGCTTGATAGTTAAACTTCATTTAATTTCTTGCCAAAGTTCTGAGTTCGGTTGGATTCAAGGAATAGGCAAGGGCATTTTCCAAGGTTATCGTCTTTGAACGAACCAGGTTCGCCAAAGCCCGATTCAAGGAAATCATGCCCACTTCAGCTGAAGTCTCAATCACCAGAGGAAGCTCATGAATCTTGTTTTCCCGAATCAGGTTGCCCACCGCAGAGTTGGACATCATGATTTCAGCTGCCGGAACCAAACCTCCCTGCACGCTGGGGACTAGGCGCTGGGATACAACTCCCAACAGGGAGCCTGACAACTGGGCCCTCACCTGCACCTGCTGCTCTGGGGGGAAAGAATCCACAATTCGGTGGATGCTCTGGGAGGCTGAGTTGGTATGCAGGGTGGCAAAAACCAGGTGCCCGGTTTCAGCTGCGGTAATGGCGGTAGCTATAGTTTCGGAATCCCTCATTTCTCCCACCATAATGACATCAGGATCTTGGCGAAAAGTTGCCCGCAAGGCCGCTGGAAAACTCTCGGTGTCTTGGTGCACCTCTCTTTGGTCAATAATGGCTTTATCATCCTCAAATACATATTCGATGGGATCTTCAATGGTGATAATGTGATCAGCTCTTGTATGATTTATCTCGTCAATGAGAGCGGCAAGTGTGGTAGATTTCCCGTGTGAGGAGGGGCCTGCAATCAAAACAAAACCCTGGTTTGCCTGTGCAAACTTATGAAGCACAGGGGGAAGATTCAGTTCTTCTAAGGTTTTTATCTGCTTTGGGATAAGACGCAGGGCGCATGACAAAGATCCCCGCTGGTAAAACACGTTTGCTCGGAATCTTGCTTTTTCTTCCATGGTGTAGGAGAAATCCACCTCTTTTTCTTTTTCCAGGCGTTCCTTTTGTTCTTCAGTCATCAAGGAGGCGGTAAGTTCCCGAACAGATTCCTGTGTCATTGGCCTCTTTTTCACTAAAGGCACCAGCTTTCCTGAAATTCTCAGGATTGGGGGATGCCCTAGGGAAAGATGCAGGTCTGAGGCCTGCTCTTTAACCGTGAGCTCTAACAGTTCTTGCATGGCGGTGCTTGGCATATATTTTTTGCAGCTCCTAGATTTTTTATCTCTATTCTGTTGTCACGCGAATAACCTCTTCCATTGTTGTTATACCATCAATGGCTTTCAAGATGCCATCTTGCCTAAGGGATACCATGCCTTGGCGTATTGCTTCTTTGGTGATTTCCACCTCCGAAGGATTTTTTAGCACAACATCGGAAAGCTCGTCAGTCATCTGCAGCACTTCAAAAAGGGCGATTCTCCCAGTGTAGCCGGAAGCTCCGCACTCCTTGCACCCTTTTGCCGCAAACAGAGTCAGATCTTTTCCTTTGGTTTGAAGATGCGCCAGGGAAGCTGCTTCCTTTGCGGGCATATTCTGCAGTTCTTCTAAAATGAGTTCCATCATCTCTTTTTTTGGCTTTATGCGCTCTTTGCAGTTATCACACAGACGCCTCACTAAACGCTGAGAAAGGGCAGCGGAAAGCGTGGCTGGAATTAGGTACTTGTCTACTCCCATATCCAAGAGTCTGGGGATTACTCCTGCGGCATCGTTCGTGTGCAGGGTGGAAAGCACCACGTGACCAGTCAAGGCCGCATGCACAGTGAGGTTTGCGGTTTCCTTGTCTCGAATCTCACCTACCATAATGATGTCTGGGTCCTGGCGCAGAATATGGCGCAAGCCTTCTGGGAAATCGTAATGAAGATCTGGCCTGACCTGTGACTGATTCACTCCCTCCAAT
>JAUYJZ010000039.1 GCA_030698465.1 bacterium
TTCTTGGTGATTACCATGGTAATCCCCCTGGGTTCCAGTTTCATATCGCGTGCTGTTTGAATAGGAATTAGGATGTTGAGCTGTTCTATGAACTTTAGAATCTTTTCTTTTGCATGATTGAGTAATGCTTTTTGTCGTCCCCTCAATTTCAGATTGATTCTGATGTTATCCCCGCGCTTCAAAAACTTTTCTGCTTGAGAGACTCGGGTTGCGAGATCATGGTCTGAAATGTTGAAGGTGAGGCGGATTTCCTTTAAATCTCCCCCCGTGTGCTTTTTGATCTCGCGTTCCTTCTTCCCTTGCTGATAGAGATACTTTCCATAGTTAGCTATCCTGGCAACAGGAGGAACCACTTTTTCTGTAACCTGGATGAGGTCAAGTCCCGCTGTCCGTGCCTTTTCCAAGGCCTTTTCCAGGGGGACTATGCCTACCTGATTTCCCTGCTCATCAATAAGGCGAACTTCTCGGGAACGTATTTGGTTGTTTATAAAAGTTTGTTTTGCCAGATTATTGGGTCAAATTTCTTGTAAAGGAAATTTGTAAATTACCCCGTGGTGGAAAAATAGGAGGTGCCTGCGGCACCGACGTAAGAAACCGAAGGTGTCTTAAGTCGGGGGTCGGGGTAATTTGGTGTGGAGGTGGGGAGTTTGAACCCCCGTCTAGAAGATGTCCCGCCAGTACTTCTTCAGGCATAGCCCCGTTGAAAGAAAAAGAGGGTGGGAACGAGGCAAAATCCCTCTTCTTTTCGGCCCTGTTTGTGTTGCATCATTCCCGGGCCGCAAAACAATGCCCTTTCTCGATTTTGACACCCTTGCCCGCCTATCGAGGTCAGCAGGTGGATGGCTGCAGATTTATGCTACAGCAAGAGCCCTTTGAGGGGCAAATATGTTGGCATTTGTGATGCCCCAGGTTTTTGATAAGGTTCCTGGAAACTCAGCCTGCATACTGGAGGTCTTTCCTCTATCGAAACAAATCACCCCCGTTTCAAGGCCCGTTCCATTTCTCTTTGGGCCTCTCTCTTCTTCAAGAGTTCTCGCTTGTCCTTCTTTTTCTTTCCTCGAGCCAGGCCGAAGGCAAGCTTTATCTTGGCCTTGCTAGTATATACCTGCAATGGCACAAAAGTCAATCCCTCCTGCTTGAATCTTCCCAGGAGAGACCGGAGCTCTTCTTTCTTCAAAAGAAGTTTTTTGGGCCTGGTTGGATCATAGTTTTCCTTGGCGTTTTTTGGCTGCCATGGGGGAACTGTGGCTCCCAAGAGATAGAGTTCATTACCCCGGAAAGATACAAAGGAACCGGCCAGCTGCATCCTGCCTGCCCTGATGGATTTTACCTCTTGGCCTTGCAATACCAGGCCCGCCTCAAGGGTATCTGAGATGGTATAGTCATGGTGAGCCCTCCTATTTTCTGCCAAGGTCGGCATAGCTTTAAAATTTAAGGAAATTTTGAAATCCCCCCGTGGTGGAAAAATATTAAAAACCGAAGGTTGTTAAAATGGGGGGGTCGGGGGGATTTCTTCATTCTATAGCAAAATGTGCTACACCCCTCACTATTTTCTCTTCTTATTTGCTTATGTTTATAGTGTACCCCAGTTTTTCCATGATATTCAAGCCATTGCAAAGGAGAATAGTGCGGGGTACATTGAAATCAGACATGATAGTCAAAGAACTAAAAAAGCTTGTCCAGAAAGCCCTCAAAGAAGATATTGAGGTTGTTTTTGAGCATCCAGAGAATCCAGAGCACGGGGATTATTCCACCAACGTTGCTCTGATTTTGGGCCAGCAGTCAGGACAGAATCCAAAAGATATTGCGGAGAAACTACAAGAATCAATCAAGAAGACAGAGATTATTTCCAAGATAGAAGTTGCGGGTCCCGGGTTCCTAAACTTTTTTTTAAGCAAGGAATACTTTGTGGGCGAATTAAAAGAGATTGTGAGGCAAAAGGAAAAATATGGCTCTGGTAAAGAAAAAAAGACTATTGTTATTGATTATTCTTCCCCCAACATTGCAAAGGCCTTTGGCATAGGTCATCTAAGGTCGACTATCATTGGACGTGCAATTTACAACCTCTATGGTTTTTTGGGGTGGAAAACAGTCGGGATTAACCATCTTGGAGATTGGGGCACCCAGTTTGGTAAGTTGTTGTATCAAATCGAGAAAGAAGGACTTAAAGAAAATGATTTTACAAATGAAAAATTAGAAGAATTATATGTCCAATTCCACAAAGATGAATTAGAAGGAGGCAATCGTCAACAGCTAGAAGAAGAGGCAAGAGTTTGGTTCAAGAAGCTGGAAGACGGAGACAAGAAAGCAAGAAAACTCTGGAAGACAGTGAAGAATATTAGTATCAAAGAATTTAACCGCATCTATGAACTCTTAGGGATAAAGTTTGATTATGTTTTGGGTGAGAGTTTTTATGAGCCCATGCTTAAAGAGATTGTGGAGGAGGCTAAAAAGAAAGGGCTGGTAAAAAAGAGTAGAGGGGCCTTGATCGTGGAGTTTCCAGAAGAAAAACTCCCTCCCGCCATCCTGCTCAAGTCAGATGAAGCAACCAATTACTTCACAAGAGACTTGGCAACAGTGAAGTACAGGTTAAAGAAATGGAAGCCAGATACAATAATATATGAAGTCGGTGCCGAGCAAACTCTTCACTTAAAGCAAGTGTTCTGGGCTGTGGAGCTGTTGGGTTGGGCAAAAAGAGAAAAGTTCAAGCACGTTGCCCATGGCTTATACCGAACCCAGCAAGGGAAGTTTTCTACCAGAAAAGGGCAAACAATTCATTTAGAGGAAGTGCTTGAAGATGCGATTGCGAGAGCAAAGGAAATCATTGAAAAGTCAGAAACCGCACGGGGACTGTCTGTGAAAGAAAAAGATAACGTGGCAAAGACGGTAGGGATAGGATCGGTAAAGTACAATGACTTGATGCAGCATCCCAGCTCCGACATCGTGTTTGACTGGGATAAAATCCTGAATCTCAAAGGAAATTCAGCTCCCTATCTTCAGTATACCTATGCAAGGTGCAAGAGCATTCTTCTCCAGTCCTCCTTGGCGAGAGTAAGTTATTCACACCTTACCGAGAGTAAGATATCTACAGAAGAAGAGAAAGTGCTGAGATTGCTTTATAGATTCCCGGAAGTGGTACGAGATGCGGCAGAGAACTTTTCACCAAATCTAGTTGCAAGCTTTGTATTTGATGTTGCCCAGGCATACAATAATTTCTACAACACTCACCGCGTACTGCAGGCAGAAACTGAAGAAGTAAAGCAGTTTCGTCTTGTGCTAACTAAAGCCTGCGCCCAGATTATCCAGAATAGCTTATCTCTTTTGGGCATTAAAACTGTGGAGAGGATGTAAACTGCTGTGTTCTCTCCAATTGAAAAATACCTCTTAAAATGGTATTCTGGTTCATATGGAAGTGAACCCCGTACTGAAAATTAGACCGTGCTCGTTTCTCGCTTAAACACACAAATCAACCCATTATGAAGTCGTTAAACTATACACTAACAATGGTCATATATGCCGCACGTCAAGAGAAGTCTAATTTCTAGTACCGGGGTGAACTTTCCCAAGCTTGAAGAACAAATCTTGAAGCGCTGGAAAACTGACAAAACCTTTGCAAAGTCTGTGGAAAGGAGAAAGAATTCTCCTCGTTTTGTGTTTTATGAAGGTCCTCCGACGGCAAACGGAAGACCCGGGCTTCATCATATTGGATCCCGGTCTTTCAAAGATGTGGTGTTGCGCTATAAAACCATGCGGGGATTTTTTGTTCCAAGGAGAGCTGGGTGGGATACACATGGCCTTCCTGTAGAATTGGAAGTGGAAAAACAACTTGGTTTAAAATCAAAAAAGGAGATTGAGGCCTTTGGTATTGCAAAGTTTAATGAGGAATGTAGAAAGTCGGTGTGGAAATACAAAAAAGAATGGGAAGAACTAACCGAGAGAGCTGGAGTATGGCTGGATACAGATAATGCATATATCACATATGAAACTCCATACATTGAGACCTTGTGGCAGATAATCAAAACCTGGTGGCAAAAAGGCCTCTTGTACAAAGACTACAAAGTAGTGCCTTTTTGTACGAGATGTGGCACTCCTTTGTCTTCTCATGAGCTGGCTCAAGGATACAAAACCGTCAAAGATCTTTCTGTGTATGTAAAGTTTCCCGCCAAAGGCGGGTCCGCCTTTGGCGAAAAGGCCCTGAAACTTCCAAACAGCACATTCTTTCTTGCCTGGACCACCACGCCCTGGACCCTGCCTAGTAATGTTGCTTTGGCAGTTGGAAAGAATATCTCCTATGTCTTGGCAAAGAAGGGAAAGGAGCATTATATCATGGCAAAAAACTTGGCAGAGAAAGTACTCAGAGAGTATGATGTTGTCAAAACATTCTCCGGCAAAGACCTTGTGGGGATACAATATGAGCCCCTATTTCGCTTTGAGGAACCCGAGAAGGGAAAGAAGGTATGGGAGGTGGTTCCGGCTGACTTTGTATCAATCAAAGAAGGAACCGGAATTGTACATACTGCTGTTGCCTACGGAGCAGAAGACTTTGAACTGGGCAAAAAAGAAAACCTTGCCATGCTTCATTTAGTTGACGAGCAAGGGAAGTTTATAAAAGAGGCAAAACCCTTTGCTGGCAAGTTTGTGAAGGCGGCCGACCCCTTGATCGTTGAGAACCTAAAAAAAAGAAACCTTCTTTTGAAAGAAGAATGGTATGAGCATGAGTATCCTTTCTGCTGGAGATGCTCTACACCCTTGTTGTATTACGCAAAGGAAAGCTGGTTTGTTGCAATGCAGAAAGTGAAGACAGAGCTTTTGCGTAACAACCAAAAGGTGAATTGGATGCCTAGGCACTTGAAAGAAGGAAGAATGGGGGAGTGGCTAAAAGAAGTGAAGGATTGGGCATTTTCCAGGGAGAGATATTGGGGAACTCCATTACCCATATGGGAGTGTGTTCAATGCCAAGAAAAAGAGGTTATTGGTTCTGTCAAAGAGTTGCTCTCAAAGAAACTTACTCGCAACCCCTACAAAGGCAAAAAAGAGATTGACTTGCACCGCCCGTATGTGGATGAAGTGGAGTTCTCCTGCACCAAATGTAAAGGAGTCATGAAAAGAGTGAAGGATGTGGCGGATGTATGGTATGACTCTGGAGCCATGCCTTTTGCCCAGAACCACTGGATGGGAGGGAAACCAAAAGAGTTTCCTGCCGACTATATTGTGGAAGCCATAGACCAGACGCGGGGTTGGTTTTATACCTTGCTAGCAGTATCTACACTCCTTGAGTATGGCCCTTCATATAAGAATGTTATATCTTTGGGTCATCTTTTAGATGAGAAGGGAGAGAAGATGTCTAAGTCCAAGGGGAACGTGCAAAATCCTTGGGATATGGCAGACAAATATGGTATGGATGCTGTACGCTGGTATTTCTTTTCTGTAAATCATCCTTGGGACCCAAAGCTATTTTCCGAGAGAGATCTTCAACAGACCTTGAGAAAATTCATCTTAACCCTTTGGAACTCTCTGGTATTTTATGAAACATATAGTCCTAAGCAAGACTTAGGCGCGCCTAAGTCTTGCTTAAGCAAGAATGTATTAGATCGGTGGATTGTGTCTCGTTTGAACACAACCATCTCAGACATGACAAAGAAAATGGATGAGTACGACATTACAGGAGCTGCGCGCTCTTTTGAATCCTTTGTGATTGATGACCTTTCCTTGTGGTATATTCGCAGGTCCAGAAATAGGTTTCAGAACCCAAAAGACAAGAAAGAATCACAGGAAGCAGTTTCAACCCTGCAATACGTTCTTTCCCAGGCAGCATTGCTCGCCTCCCCCTTCATCCCTTTTTTAAGTGAGGTTGTGTTTGAGAAAACACAGAACAAAGGAAGCCCCGCACAACAGCAAGCTGTATACG
>JAUYJZ010000018.1 GCA_030698465.1 bacterium
TGTTCGTCATCTATATTGATAACATGCACATTCTTTGCCAAAGAAAAAAGTCCTCCTTTTGTTTGCTTGTAATTTTCAAAGGAACCATGCCGTTCAATGTGTTCTGGAGAAAGGTTGGTAAAGACAGCTGCGTGAAAAGGAATAAATCGGTGTCGATGCTGAAGCATGCCTTCTGACGTCACCTCTAAAACCACGTGAGTACACCCGGCATTCTTTGCCTGACGCAAAAATCTTTGAATAACAAAACGTCCTGGCATGGTCATTTTCATGGTGTTTCTCCACTCTTTGTCTTTCACTTGAAACCTTACAGAAGACATAGAGGCAGTATTGAAACCAGCTTCCTTGAAAATACGAGAAAGCATATCCACGGTGGTGGATTTCCCATTGGTCCCCGTCACTCCAATAACCACCATACCTTGAGCAGGAAATCGATAAACAAGGGCTCCCAGCAGAGCCCATAAGAAATGGTACCAACCCAAGAGAAATCTTGGGGTAATCTTTCTAAGAAGACCTACCATATTTTTATCTGCGCATGAGTTTTAAGGCTTCTCTTACCTTTTCTTCTAAGGAAGAGGGGCCTTCTGGAAGTTGAGATAGCACCTCCTTCGCCTTGCTTCTGGAGAACCCGAGTGCGAGTAGAGCGTCCACAACCTCTTTTTCCCCTGGCTTTTTCTCTCCCCCCTTCTCCAGATTTTTTAACTTCCCAGTAAGTTCAAGGATAATTTTTTGTATTTTCTTTGCTCCAATGCCATGCACCCTGGCAAAATAAGAAGCATCTCCTTTTTCGATTGCAAGCTTCAACTGTTCCATGCTCCCAAGAGAAGCTATGACCAAAGCTGCTTTTGGCCCAATGCCAGAGATACTCTTTATGGTTTCAAATACTTCCAGGGCCTGAGGACTCTCCATGCCATACAACTCCATGGTTTCCTCACGTTTGAGGTGCAGATAGCAGTAGAGCTCAACTTCTTGCCCCACAACAAAAGAAGAGAGGCGGCTTTCAGCCACATGAACCTTGTACCCCACTCCTCCGGTCTCTGTTATGATATAATCTGAGCCCTGAGCAAGAACCTTGCCTTTTATATAGGAAATCATATCCTACGAATTACGAATTCTTACTAATATACGAATACTATCACTACCTTTATGATATATGAAATTTGAGCTTGTTTCCAGCTTTAAACCCACAGGAGACCAGCCAGAAGCTATAGAGAAGCTTCTAAAGAATCTTAGGTCTGGCGCTAAAAACCAGGTGCTCTTGGGCGTAACAGGAAGTGGCAAGACCTTTACCATGTCCAATCTTATCGCAAAAAGCCAAAGGCCCGCCCTTATCATCTCTCCCAACAAAACCTTGGCTGCTCAGCTCTATCAGGAATTCAAAGAGTTCTTTCCCAACAACGCAGTTCACTACTTTGTCTCCTACTATGACTATTACCAGCCCGAAGCCTATATCCCCCAAACCGACACCTACATTGAGAAAGACGCAAAGATTAACGAAACTATTGATCGCATGCGCCACGAGGCAGTACAGGATCTTTTGTCGAGACATGACTGCATTGTGGTAGCTTCGGTTTCCTGCATCTACAACATTGGAAACCCAGAAGAATACCAAAAGGTTTCTCTGGATATTCAAGCGGGACAGGCCTTTAAGCGAAAAAAGTTTCTTTCTGCCATAACCGCGTTGCAGTATGAAAGAAACGATATTGACTTTGCCCCAGGCAAGTTCCGCGTGAGGGGAAACGTTGTTGAAATATTCCTGGTCACAGGGCAAGAAATTCTTAGGGTAGAGTTTGAAAAAGATACCGTGGAAAACATCTCAAGCGCAAAAAATGCCTTGAACCCTTCTTGGCACCCGGTACAAGGAACCTTGCGTCTTTACCCCGCAAAGTTCTGGATTACTTCTGAAGCAAAGTTAAAGATTGCCATTGCAAACATCAAGGCAGAACTGCAAGAACGCTTGGCAGAACTTAAAGAGCAAGGCAAGCTTTTGGAAGCCCAGCGCTTGAAGCAAAGAACAAACTATGACTTGGAAATGATTGAGGAAACCGGGTACTGCCACGGCATTGAAAACTACTCTCGACATATGGAGTTTCGCCCTCCAGGAGAGGCTCCTTTCACTCTGCTTGACTACTTCCCAGACGACTTCCTTGTATTTCTGGATGAAAGCCATCTTACCTTATCTCAACTAAGCGCCATGTCCGCAGGGGACAAAGCAAGAAAGGAATCATTAATCAACTTTGGATTTCGCCTTCCTTCTGCAATAGACAATAGGCCTCTCAACTTCAAGGAATTCTTTGGCAAAACAAAGCAGAGAATCTATGTTTCTGCCACCCCAAGAGAGTTTGAACAAGATCTTGCCATGCAGGAAGGCGGCCAGGAATATATTGTGGAACAACTCATCCGCCCCACCGGCCTCTTGGAACCAGGGATTGAAGTAAGAGGCACAAAAAACCAGCTCCAGGACCTTACCAAAGAACTCAAAAAAATAAAGACAAAAGGGCAACGCGCTTTGGTTATAACGCTCACAAAGCGACTGGCAGAGGAAATAGCGGCCTTTCTCTCAGAACAAGGACTCAAGATTCATTGGCTCCACTCTGAGGTAAAGACCTTGGAGCGTCCTGCCTTTCTCCAGGATTTACGGAAGGGGGAGGTAGACGCCATTGTGGGAATCAATCTTCTCAGGGAAGGCCTCGATCTCCCTGAGGTTGCCTTGGTTGCAATTTTGGATGCAGATAAAGAAGGATTCTTGAGAAACGAGACCACCTTGATTCAAACCATGGGGAGAGCCGCGAGGCACGGCGAAGGAAGGGCTCTCTTGTACGCAGATAAAACAACGTTGTCTATGAAAAACGCCATCAAAGAAGTTGAGCGCAGAAAGGCTATCCAGAAAAAATACAACAAAGAACATGGTATTGTTCCTTCTGCCATCATAAAAGAGATTCGGGAATGGCAGGTGGGCAGAAAAGAAAAAGAAGTTGCCGCTGAGTTTGCGGGGTTTAACGATCTTCAGCTCTTAGAGCAGGAAATGAGGGGTGCTGCAAAAAATCTCGACTTTGAAAGGGCCTCAGAGATTCGGGACTTGATAAAAGAGAGAAAAGATGCTACCTTGTAAGATATGCCAATAACAAAATCTGCGAAAAAGGCGCTGCGCCAGAATGTGAGGGGGAAAATCCGGAACCTCAAGCGCAAAAACGCCATGAAAGACTTAGTGAAGCAAACTAGGAAGCTGGCTGCCGCGCAACAGCAAAAAGAAGCACTACAATTGCTTCCCAGGCTCTACAAAGCAATTGATAAGGCGGCAAAGAGAGGAATCATCAAAAAGAATGCCGCCGCCAGGAAAAAGTCACGGCTCACCAAACTCCTTCAGAAAAACAGCGCCTAACGGCCTGTTTTTTCTTTTGCAGCAGCCCTTGCCACAAAGAGATAGAGGAGCTGATTTGGGTTGCCCCCACCGGTTTTGAGGGCAAGATCCAAGGAAAATATCTTTTTATATAACGCTTTTAATTCTTCCAGCGAAAAATGATGCGTCGCAGTAAGACTCTTTTGAAAAACAAATGGGTGGAGTTTTAGCTTTCTCTCAATTTCCCTGGCCGGAACCCCTCGTTCTACCAAGTCTTTGAGAGACAAGAGAATACGAAACTGCCATGCGAACATACTAAGAAGCTGGAGAGGAGCCTCTCCCGCCTCCAGGTGTTCCGCTAACAGGCGAGTTGCAAGCTTTTGATTCTTTGCTGCAATTGCATCAATCGTGGAGAAAATCCTGGGTTCTGTTTCAGGAACCACCAGGCGGAATACGTCTTCTTTGGTCAAGCTTTGCTGACGAGAAAATCGCTTGAAGGTTTTAAGCTTTACAATCTCTCCGGAGAGACGCTCCAAACTGTCACCACAAGAAAACAGCAGGGCCTCGAGTGCTTCTGGGGTAAAAGAGATTTCCTGTTTTTTCATCTCTCGTATCACCCAGTCTCTGAGTTTTGCCCCTTTGAGCTTTACGAACTCTTCATGCTTTCCTTTTTTCAAGAGAAATGCAAACAAGGGATCACTCCTCTTTGCCTCCCGTGCTATGAAAACCAGGATGTGGGGATCTGTTTTTAAGAGAGCTGCTTGAAATTCTTTTTCTTCCCATTCACTTTTCCCAAAGGGCTCATGGAATACGAGAAACTTTTTCCCACCAAAAAGAGAAGAGGTATTCAATTCTTGGAATACCTCTCTCAAATCCTCGGTTGTACAATCAATGTCTTTGATGAAGCAGCCCTGAGCCTTTGCCTCTTCTTTGAGGGAGCTGAGGCGCGAGGCAGCAAGGTAGGGCTCCTCGCCATAAAGCAAAAGAAGCATGGAGGCTCTACTTCATGACACTCTTTATCTTTTCTACGATTTCTGCTGGCGTGAAGTGTGCTTTCACTATGTAGTCCTCAGCCCCAAGCTGCTTTCCTTTTTCAACATCTTCTTTCTGCCCAAGATTGGAAAGAATAATGACAGGGATATTCTTGGTGCTCGCCTCTTCTTTTAATTGGCGCAACACATCAAAACCGTCCACGGTGGGGAGGATAAGGTCTAAAAGAATGAGGCCGGGTTGCTCTGTTTTCGCCATCTTCATCCCCTCCTCTCCATCTACGGCTCCCACTACCTCATATCCTTCCTTGCTCACTTTTTGCATGATGAGTTCTCGGAGGAACTTGTCGTCTTCTACAATTAAAATCTTTGCCATATTTTTGACTTAGTTAAAAATATATGGTTTAAAGCTACGCGAATGGTTCATATGTTGTCTGCTATTTCTTTTTTAAAAAGTCTGCAATCTCTTTCTTAAAAGGCAAGGAAAAGGTGAGTGTGGTCCCCTTCCCTTTCTCTGACTCAAACCATGCCTTCCCCCCGTGCGCCTCCACAATATTATGCACCAGGTAGAGCCCAAGTCCTGAGCCATCCGTATCCACTTTGCGCGCATTGGTTGCACGAAAGAACTTCTCAAAAACCCGGGACTGCTGCTCTTTTGGAATACCGATGCCCGTATCCGCAACAGAGACCTGCACCTCTTTTGTATCATGGGAAACGCTCGCTGTCACCTTCCCCCCAGCCTTGGTGTAGTGCATGGCGTTTTCCAAGAGATTCTGTATAACCAGCCTAATCTTTTCTGCATCCACCAAGACACGGGGTGCCTCCTCTTTGCCGGCCTTGAACTCCAGGCTAATCTTCATTTGTTTTGCGGTTTCTTGATATGATTCTACCATGGATTTCACGATTCCTCCTATCTTTTCAAAACTCGGCTGATAAAGGTATCTCCCTTCCTCAATCCTTGCTACGTTCAAGAGATCGTTGATGAGGCGGATCATGCGGTCTGTTGAAAGAATGGACTTTTGCAGAAGCTCTTCTTGTTCTGCAGCAAGCTTGCCCGCATCCCCTTCCAAAAGCATCTGGGTTGACCACTTGATGGCGGCCAGGGGGGTGCGCAACTGGTGAGCAGCCAGAGATACAAACTCGGTTTTCATTCTCTCAATCTCGCGCTCTCTTGTAATGTCATGGAGAACCACCATGATTCCAGGAGCTCCCTGTCCGGGCTGAAATGGAGCACTTGTCACCTCAACCACGCTCTGCTCTCCAATATTCAGCTCCTTTCTAAAAATCTGGTCTCGCTCCTTTTCCAAGAGTCCTACCAGCTCCTTTAGGGTGGGTATTCTTTTGAGTTCTTTTAGACTTTTCTGCAGCACCGCTTCCTGCTCTATGTTAAACATGTGTTCTGCATAAGGGTTTATGGCTTGCAGGGTCAGGTCTGCTCCAAACACCAAGAGCCCATCAGATAGGTTCCTGATGATGAGTTCTGTACGCTTCTTTCCTTCCTCGGCTTCACGCCTTGCCTCCTCGGTGTCTTCCAACATGTTGAGGAGGGCGGCCCTGGTTTCCCCAAGGGCGCGAGTCTGATCCTCAAGCGTTTTTGGGTTTTCTGTTTTTTGTTGCTGGGGCATTGGCTAAAGGTTTTTGCTTTAAAAGCTGTCCCTCGAGACCGCGGATTTCGTCTTTCAGCTCCACCATGCGCAACTCCCTTCCCACGGCAAGCTTTTGAAAACGCTC
>JAUYJZ010000019.1 GCA_030698465.1 bacterium
TTCTGCATTCATGGAATAGCCAGCATTTCCTTCCTCCTGCATTTGAAAAACTCCTTAAAGGGACTGTTGACAAGTAGGTTGAAACGCCATATACTACCCCAACGGGTTTTAAGGTAGTGATGTAAGGGGGACTGCACCTTGAACGAGGAATCTGTTGCCTACGAGATCACGGACGGCCCTCGCAAAGAAGGGCTCGAACCCAAGCAGGATGTGTGGTTCCACCTGAACGGTGACGCACCTCCTGAACTGCTCGGCTCAATCCCTTTCCGCGTGTCGGTTGTGCATCGAAAAGATGACACGACCGTCGTGGTAGAAGGGAAGCCCCGCGTTCCGGGTTTCGATCGTGCGGAGGCAGCATACGACCCTCAGAGAGCCAAGGGCATCATTCACCTCTATCCATAACCACCAGCACCAAGGAGGTCAAAAAGGAGAGTCTTCGGACTCTCCATTTTTTATGCTAAAATAACGAAATAATGCGCATACAAGACCTCAAAGGTAAAAAGATTCTCATTCTGGGTTTCGGAAGAGAAGGGAAAGACACCCTTTTGTTTTTGCAGAAACACTTTCCTAAAAAGAAAGTTGGTATTGCAGACCAAAATCAGGGGAGTGGGTATCTCAAGAAAATCAAGGATTATGACGTTATTATTAAGAGCCCCGGAGTTCCTAATTGGAAAATCGCTCCCTTTTTGAAGAAAAAACAGGTTGTAACCTCGCAAACCGATATATTCTTCAGTGAATGCCCGGGAACCATTATTGGAGTTACCGGAACCAAAGGAAAAAGCACTACAGCTTCTATGATATACGATGTTTTGAAAAGTGGGGGAGTGCGAGCTCATCTTTTGGGAAACATTGGAGAGCCAGTCCTTTCACACCTTGCAAAGGCAAGACCAGAAGATGTATTTGTATATGAGCTTTCGAGTTTTCAACTCGAAAACCTAAAGAAAAGCCCGCATATTGCAGTACTCCTGAACGTATACCCAGAACACCTCGACCATCACCAAAGCCATGCAAAGTACGCGTGGGCAAAAGCGCGCATTGCGATGTATCAAACGCCAACTGATTTCCTCATTTACAACCAAGACAGCAAGGTTGTTTCAACCATCGCAAAACTCTCCAAAGCCCAAAAGCTTCCATTTAAGAGTAAAACTAGGCCCGGCCTAGTTTTGGCGTCTGCGGAACCAGCAAGGATTATCGGGAGACTTTTTGGAATACCAAAACAGAAAATAGAAAGGGCTATTAAGAACTTCAAACCCTTGGAGCATCGCTTGGAAAAAGTAGGGGAGTGGAAAGGAATTACTTTCTACAACGACTCTTTGGCAACAATCCCAGAAGCTACAATTGCCGCGCTTGATGCTTTGGGCTCGAATGTTCATACGCTCATTGCCGGCGGATATGATAGGGGATTGGATATGAAAAAACTGGGGGAGCGAATAAAGAAAAGTGAAATCAAAACGCTCATTCTTTTCCCAACAACAGGAGCAAAAATACTGCAAAGCATGAAGAATCCACCGCAATCATTTTTTGCAAAAGATATGAAACAAGCAGTACGGTTGGCGTACTTACACACACCAAAAAAGAAAATCTGTTTGCTAAGCCCTGCGGCTTCCAGCTTCAATATGTTCAAAGATTACAAAGATAGGGGAGAGCAGTTTAAAAAGTGGGTGGCGTATTATGGAAAGAGGAAAAAAATATCTTTTCAAGCCTGAAGGCTTATCAAAGCCTGAATGGCCTGACCTTTGGCTCTTGGGTTCGGCTTCTGCTCTTGTTGTGTTTGGCGTCCTCATTTTAGCGAGCGTTTCATCCTCATTCTCTTTGGAACGCACAGGCACTGCCTTTTACTATTTGAACCACCAATTACTGTTTGGATTGCTCCCAGGGCTGCTCCTGGGATTCATTGCCTACCGTATTCCTTTGGAGCGCATCCGCAAAGGAAGCTTGATCTTCTTGCTTTTCACCATAGCCCTCTTGATTCTCGTATTCCTTCCGGTTGTAGGAGGGGAAATAAAAGGAGCGTATCGGTGGATTTTTGTCGCCTCTTTTTCGTTCCAGCCCTCGGAGCTCTTGAAGCTTTCTTCCATTCTCTACCTTGCCGCGTTCCTGGCTGCGCGGCGCACCAAAGAAAAAGGGGCAACATTCCTTCCGTTTGTGGTTGTTATGGGAGCAATGAGTTTACTGCTCATTCTGCAACCCGATGTGAGCACCCTAGGAATTATTGCCTTGGTGGGGTTACTGCTTTACTTTTTGAGCGGCACGCCTCTCTGGCACTTTTTACTCATGCTTGGTGGAGGAGTTGCTGCTCTTTTGCTTTTAATTCGCCTGGCCCCGTACCGATTAAGCAGATTAACGACATTTCTTAATCCGGAGCTCGACCCCTTGGGCAAGGGATACCAGATAAAACAAGCGCTTATTGGCATTGGGTCAGGCGGCTTGACCGGAGTAGGCCTTGGATTGTCATTCCAGAAGTTCGGAGCACTGCCAGAACCCATTTCAGACTCCATTTTCGCGGTGTTCGCTGAAGAAACAGGGTTTCTAGGAGCTCTGTTCCTCATCTTTTTATTCCTAGCGTTCGCCTGGAGAAGTTTTATAGTAGCAGGAAGGATGAATGACGCCTTCTTAAAGCTCACCGCGCTTGGCATCACCCTTTGGATAACCTTGCAGGCATTAATTAATATGGGAGCAATGACAGGAATTTTTCCCTTAACAGGAATCCCGCTTCCGTTCATTAGCTATGGCGGGTCTGCCCTACTTGTGGAGTTGATAGGGCTTGGAATATTGCTTAACATATCTAGAAGAGCATGAAGATACTATTTACCGGAGGAGGTACAGGTGGGCACGTTGTACCGTTGGTCGCGGTGGCCCGGGCACTTTTTGAAATAAAACGGGAAGAGGATTTGGATCTATTCTATCTCGGCCCCAAAGACACGTTTTCAGACATGCTGCTTTCGCAAGAAGGCATTGGCATTTTCCATGTTTCTGCGGGAAAACTGAGAAGGTACGGAGGAGCAAAAGCCATTCTCCAAAATATCGTAGACGTGCTGTTCAAGAATCCCTTGGGATTTTTGCAAGCATTCTGGAAACTCTTTTTCTTAGCTCCAGACCTCATCTTCAGCAAAGGAGGGTATGGTTCGCTTCCCGCAACCATAGCTGGCTGGCTTTTGGGTGTTCCCATTTTTTTACATGAATCAGACAGCGTGCCAGGTTTGGCTAACCGTATTGCCACGAAATTCTCCACCATGGTGTTCACTTCCTTTCCGCGAAATGAGCATTTTCCCAAGGCAAAAGCATTACTCTTGGGAAATCCGGTTCGAACAGAAGTACTCAAGGGCTCCAAAGACCAGGCGGCGCAGTTCTTTCACTTAGAAGGCCAAAAACCCTTGGTATTTATCATGGGAGGATCGCAAGGCGCAAAGCGCGTCAATGAAATGCTTTTGATTATTCTAGAAGAAGCGCTCAAAACGTTTGAGCTCATCCACCAAACAGGGGAGAAGAACTATGCTGAGATGAAAAAAGAAACAGACGCAATATTGAGCGAAGAGGCGCGAAAAGCATACCATGCTGTTCCGTTCCTCAAAGAAACAGAACTGCGTGACGCGTACGCAGCAGCAAACTTGGTAGTGGCGCGGGCAGGTTCCGGCTCCATATTCGAGATAGCAGCAGTGGGAAAGCCCGCCATACTCATTCCGCTTCCAGAATCTGCCCAGAATCACCAAGTAACAAACGCCTACGAATACGCAAGAACTGGAGCTGCGGCTGTTTTGGAACAGGCAAACCTCACCCCGCATTTCTTCCTTGAAAAGGTAAAGAACTTACTGCAAAATCCACAGGAATTGGAAAAGATGTCACAGGCGGCAAAGAATTTCGCAAAACCAGGATCGGCAAACAATATTGCAAAATACCTTTTGCAGTACCTTGCAAAGTAGGGGAGTATGTGCTAAAAAAATGCCACAATAAAAGGAGGCGGCAGATGTGGACAATTGCAGAGGTTGAGTTCAAGCGCGTCGGTGACGAGTGCCCAACTAAAGAAGCAGCTCAACTCGCTGCACGAGAATTCCGCAGAAAGACGCGTTTCTACGAACC
>JAUYJZ010000069.1 GCA_030698465.1 bacterium
GAAACCATAAAATTCTCAAAACAATACAAGGTCGTATTGAGTATATTAAGGTAAATTCTGCCTCAGCAAAACCAGTAAAAACGCTCAGACGCCTTGATCAAAATCTCGCAAAAATCGTAGGAGCATTTATGGCAGATGGGAGTCTAAGTGTACAAATAATAATCGCAACAAACGAAAAAGGGGGCACTAAAGATATTGGAGCGCTACTCAAAGAGCAAAATATTCTCTATTCTCAAGGGTACTCAAAGACTAGAAAACAATATTACTGTGCTGTTCAAGCAAAAAGAAAAACTTTTGGGCAATTTACCAAGGTTCTTCCAAGAATCAAAGCATTACCACAAGTAACAACTCAGACTCACTACAGCATCGAACTCACGGAAGAATACAAAGATAACGTTGAGGCTTTTGCCCACTGGATGAAAGAGGCTTTCAATGTCACGCCGCATCTATTTGAACAACGAGGACACGCATGGCGTATCGCATTTTCAAATAAAATTGTGGCAAGATACCTCATCTGTTTTTTGGATGTATGGCCAGGGCCAAAGACGCAGGATGCCTTTGAGCCACAAATCATCAAAAATTCTTCTTTGAACATTCGGAAAGCTTTTGCTCGAGGAGTCCTTATGTTTGACGGATGCGTCACAAAGGACTCTAAAATTTTGCTTGACTTAAAAAGTAGCTCACTAATCTCTTCTATCGGAGACATATGGAAAAAGGACGACCTTACATTTGGCAAAAGGAGATACACAAGAAAAAATAACTACACAGGGAAGCCTTATACTGGAACTGTACTCTACACTACCGCAAACAACAACCCAAGGAAACTTATTAATTATTTTGAAAACGGGACGCAAAAGTGGAAACTCTTACATTGGTTAAGTGGATCAAAAAAGCATGTTCCACAATTGCGAATTTCTCCATCCTCAATCTCCTTTGAAAGAATTCTCTCCTTGCTAAAGAATATTGAAAGATGCGATATTGAGTTTCTTCAAAATTACTTCATGTGTAGTCGTCAGACTATAGTAACCTACCTCAATGTTCTTCATCAACAAAAAAAGCTACTACTATCTCAGTATCCTAAACAATTAAGTAATCATGTAAACGAACAAACGGGAGTATCTCTTAATCCAATACAGCATAAACTTTTGTTTAGTCAGGCAAAAAGCTACTTTAAATATGATCTAACTGGCGCAAAGTTTATTGGAGCAAAAAAGGCCACTTATTCTGCTTGGAAGACAAGGAAAAATCGGATTCCATTACAATCCCTAAAGGTATTATGTAGTACTCTTAGACTCGATGTATGGAAAATCACAAAAAAGCCAACAAGCCTGGATCGAAAACTAGTAGAATTCAAAGAATTGGGTACCCAAGACTCTTAAAATCTACTCCCTGGAGAAGTGCTGAGATCGTCTCCACCAACCGAGGAATGCTAACTCTTATTTGGGCCATTGTATCGCGGTCTCGTATTGTGACCGTATCGTCCTTAATGGTATCGAAATCTATTGTAACCGAGACAACGGTTCCTATCTCATCACCTCTGCGATATCTTCTTCCAATAGCGCCCGCCTCATCATACTGACAAGAAAAATTAACTTTTAGCATATCAAAAACCTCTCGTGCTTTCTTTACAACATCCGGCTTATTCTTCACTAAAGGAAGAACAGCGACCTGAAAGGGGGCGAGGAGAGGTTTTAACTTCAAGATGGTTTCCATTTCTTTTGTTGCCTCTGTTGTCTTGGTTCTCCCCCCCTGAACCTCCTCGTACCCCTCAAGCAATAACGCCAAGAACAGTCTGTCCACCCCCATGGTAGGTTCGATCACAAAAGGATAATATTTCTCTTTTGATTCTGCATCTGTGTACCTGAGATCCTGGTCAGAGAACTGGGAGTGCTGTTTTAAATCAAAGTCGGTCCGGTTTGCAATGCCAGCCAATTCTCCCCAGCCGAAAGGAAACTTATATTCAATATCCACCGTTCGCTTTGAATAATGGGATAAGGACTCCTTTGGATGTTCGTACAATCTCATATTTTTTTCATTAAGCCCCATGTCCAAAAAGAACTGCCGCCACTCTTTGACCCAGTAGTCAAACCATTTTTCATCCTCTCCAGGTTTTACAAAGTATTCAATCTCCATTTGTTCTAATTCCCGCAAGCGAAAGAGGTAGTTGCCCGTGGTAATCTCGTTTCGGAACGCCTTTCCCTGCTGGGCAATCCCAAAGGGAACCTGCAGGCGAGAAGATTCTTGTACTAGTTTAAAGTTGGTAAACATGGACTGCGCTGTTTCTGGGCGCAAGAAAGTCGCGTTCTTATCATCTTGAACCGGACCCAAAAAGGTCTTAAACATTAAGTTGAAGTTCTTTGCCTCGGTAAAATCCTTGCCCCCGCAACTGGGACATTTGCCATCTTGTACGTGATCTTCTCTAAGTCTGTCATTACATTTCTTGCATTCAATTAAGGGATCAGTGAAATTCTGTACATGGCCTGAGGCTTCCCATACCTTGGGGTTCATTAAAATGGAGGCATCAATTGCAACCACTTCTTCTCTTTGCTGTACAAATCTCTTAAACCATTCCCGCTTGATATTGTTTTTAAGCAACGTGCCCAAAGGGCCATAGTCAAACAGAGCCTCTACGCCCCCGTAGATTTCAGAGGAGGGAAATACAAAACCCCGCCTTTTCGCAAGTGAGATAATTTTATTCATTACGTTATCCATAATTTCGAAAAGGCGAGGCTCGCCTCAATGAGGCGGCACGGCGTTTAGCTAAAGATATGATTTTTTGCATGAGATTATCCATACATTATTGAACCTGCCCCATTTGAGGTGTGACGGAATTATCATCTGGAAGCGTAGTATTGATTGCAGAATCTGTTGCAGACAAAGCTCTCTCGGAAAACAGGTCGTCTCCTGCAATCCTTGCTTCTCCTATCAATTGAGCAACATTCCCTTGTTGTGCGGCACCTGGAGTAAAGCGTATCTGGAAAGCCACCGAGGGAGGAATCCCAAAGGGTCCTGTTCCAGCTGAAAGGTCCCCCACCTCCCATACAACCTCTCGGGAAACTTGATCAAAAGTGAGAGGAGCTCCCTCGGGGAATATGCTCCCAGTCAAGGCGACACCCGCCGGTAGAACCGCTCTCACCTTTGCATTTTGAACATCGTTGTACAAATTCTTTGCCTGCCATAGTACCGTATACGTTGTTGGCAAGGCAACCTGCGGAGGCAAGGGCCCTTGGTTCCCAAACACCTCGTCCTGGAAAAAGGCGGTTTGTTCGATTTGGAGCTTTGAATTCACCTTCACCTCAAACTCTTCTGTAACGTCAGAAAGAATGATACGAGACCTTGCCGTGAAATCCTTGTCTTGCGGGGAAAAAGTCTCCCAGCTTTCCTTGATATTCACCCAAAATTCCGCCTGCCCCTCCTCGCCCTTCCCAAGAAACCTCAGCTTTGAAATATTCTTTGACTCAAAAACAATGGAGTTGTCCCCCTGCTGGAAGGTTCCGGAACCCGACTTCACGCTCGAGAGATCAAAGGCTCTCCCCTCTAAAGAAACGACCAAAAAGAGATTCTCTAATGTTTTTTCAGACACATTCTTAAAGGAGATGGCATAATGCAAGGTGTCTCCTGGAGAAGCTATGTATGCTGAGGATCCATTAATCTCTTGCGAAATCAAAATGCGGGTGCGGGTTATCTCCACTCCCTTGGCACTTTCCTTGAGCAGGGTGAACTTGCCTTCTTTCCATGTCCCCAGGGTTGCTTTAAAGATTTTGGCCTCCTGCACCCCTCCTTGCAAGAAACCTGTAATAGAGATGCGTCCCCCTTCCGCCTTGTTTAAAAGTCCAGCGTTCCATTCCGACTCCCCAATGGGGGAAGGATCAGCAGCTTTAAAGGAAAATCCTTCCGGGTATTCTATCTTAATTCTCAAGTCAGAAAGAGGATACTCTGAATTAGAAAAATAGTTAAGGGCAAAAGAGAACTCTTGGGCGTTTTCTATGCGAGAAGGAAGATCCAGCTCAAAGGTTAAGGGAACACGGCTAATGAGTGTGGTAGCCGTGGTCTCTGACTCAAAGCTTGCGTTGAGATTGCGGGGCGTATACTGAAGCTGTGCCCTCGCTTCTTTTGTCTCTCCTTCTTTGCCAAAAAGACGAGCCTTTAAAGAGAGGGTCTGTTCCTGCCCCGGGTAAATGTCTTCTAATGATTGGGTTATTCTTGTGTCTGCCCCGTCTGAAGGTACAGCTCCTTGTGGGTATTCAAAGATAAGCAGGGGCTTTTCCATTCTCGAATCTCCATTGTTCTTGTATTTAACAATGTAAGTAATTTCCTCCCCCATGGTCGCTTCAAATGGGGCAATGATTTCTAGCTTTAAGACTTCTTTTGAATATGTGTTCTTTTGCCACAGCCAAAACCCAGTAGCTCCGATAAGGACTGCAAGGGTGAGTAAAAGAAGTTGAAATTTAGAGAGTTTCATATGAAAGCTTGCCTCCGTATCCGGCCAATGCCATAAACCGTAAAGAGAATGAATGATGCACTTTTTCTGGAGGACTCCCAGCTTCTAAAGCAGCGAGAGAGGCGCAGAGCAGATCCCACACCTCCTCTGACTTTTCTTCTTCTGGTACATGCTGGTCTATGAGGTAAGAAATCTGAAAGGCCGCCTGCAGTCGTGCAAAATCTTGAGGCAAAGAAGAGTACTGTTCTGTGCAGACTGCCTCCACCAGAACCTTTTTGTTTCTCCCTTGTATGAAAGAGAGTTGGGATAAAGAAAA
>JAUYJZ010000074.1 GCA_030698465.1 bacterium
CATTGCCAAACCCACGCACGGCGTGCTGACCGGCATTAATGAGCAGCACATGGCAACTTTTGGTTCTCAAGAGAACATTATCAATACGAAATACGAGCTTGTTGAGAGCTTGCCAGCAGAGGGTATGGCGTTTTTTAACTCAAAGAACAAGTATTGCAGGGAACTCTATGAAAAAACAAAGGGGAAAAAGGTGCTGTATGGCGAGAGCGCAGCTTTTCCAGGAGGAGAGAATATTTTGGGAGCTGTTGCGGTTGCAAAGGAATTGGGAATGACTGAAGAAGAAATAGCAAAAGCAGTGCGGGAGATTGGGAACACATTCCCTGGAGTGGAAGTCACAAAAGGGAAGGATGGCATTACAATTTTGAATGCTATGTATTCAGCAAATCCCGACGGCGTCATCGCAAATCTTGAATACTTAAGAACATTCCCCGGAAAGAAAGTTTTGGTCATGCCTTGCCTAATTGAGCTGGGCCCTTTTGCAGGGGAAGTGCATAAAAGAATAGCAAAAAAAGTAATTCAAGTATGCGACCTTGCTATTATAACCACGGGGGAGTATTTTGAAACATTGTCGCAAGGTTCGGATAAGGTTGTTTTTAGTGAAGACCCCCAGGATATTGTGGAGAAAATCAAAAACACCACACAGGGGAGCGGGGCAGTGCTCCTTGAAGGAAGAGTTCCTTTAAGCATTCTCACACTCTTATGATGAAACCCATTTCCATATCTCTCTCTCCAAATACTGAAACAAACGATGTGTCGCTTGCGTGGACGTTGCTTTTTCAGCCATGGCGCTGGAAAAAGGGGGAAGCGATCGAGAATCTTGAATATGAGTTTGCGGAGTATGTGGGAAGAGATGTCGCGGTTTCATTTAACAGCGGCAGGTCTGCTTTACTCGCAATTTTGGCAAGTTTAGGGTTTCAAAAAGGAGACGAGGTGCTGCTCCAGGCCTTTACCTGCAACGCGGTTCCCAATCCTTTGCTTTGGCAGGGGTTGAAGCCCGTGTACGTTGATTGCAAGAAGGAGGACTACAATATGGATGCAAGGGATTTGGAGCAGAAGGTTACTTCAAGGAGCAAAGCAGTAATGGTACAGCATACGTTTGGTATCCCTGCTGACTTGGATGAAATTGAAGAAGTGTGCAGAAAACATAACCTTACTCTTATTGAAGACTGCGCTCACGCCTTAGGAGCAACGTATAAAGGGAAGCCCGTGGGAACATTCGGGAAAGCTTCGTTTTTTAGCTTTTCTCGCGATAAAGTCATATCTTCTGTATATGGAGGCATGGCAGTCACCAATGACGCTGTTCTTGCCCAAAAACTTAGGGAGTTTCAAAGGGGCGCGGGGCACTCTTCTTTGTTCTGGATAAAACAGCAGCTTTTGCATCCTCTGTTCATGAACTGGGTTATTCTCCCTACATATTCTGTTTTCGGGAAGTATTTCTTAGTGTTTCTCCAGGTTTTGCATTTGCTTTCAAGGGCAGTGCACTGGAAAGAGAAGCAGGGCAAGAAGCCAGGGTATTTTCCCAAAGCCCTCCCCAACGCACTTGCGTGTCTTGCGCTCCGTCAACTTCGAAAGCTCGAACGATTCAATCAGCACCGAAAAGAGATAGCAGGGTTGTATGAGCGCGAATTGGGAACCCAGACTCAAAAAGAGGGGAGCATATTTTTACGTTTTCCTCTACAGCATGAACGCAGTCATGAGATCATTAAAAAGGCGTGGCAGCAGAACCTTTTGATAGGCGACTGGTACACCAGCCCCATAGCCCCCGCGGATACGAACCTGGAGAAAATGGGGTACGCAATGGGGAGCTGCCCTGTTGCCGAGCGCCTCGCGAAAACCACCTTGAACCTCCCAACCCATATCCATATCTCAAAAGATACCGCAAAACACATAGTGGATTTTTTAAAACCACATGCGCGTTGAAGAGATTTTGCAAAAAGACGTCTGGGAAAGGTTTCTTTCTGGGCAGAACAGCAAAACGTTTCTCCATTCATGGAGTTGGGGAGAGTTTCAAGAAGCTTTAGGCAACAAGATATGGAGGTTGGGTATTTTTACGGGAAGCGAACTTATGAGTGTTGCTTTAGTTACGAGGGTTCGGGCAAGGCGAGGAGTTTTTTTGCTTGTGCCGCACGGGCCTGTGGGAACCATATTAAAAGAACTTGTTTTACAGGCGTTGCTGGAAGAACTGAAAACCCTTGCAGAAAAAGAGGGGGCCTCGTTCATTCGCGTGAACCCCATTTGGGAAAAGACCGAAGAAAATACCAAGATATTTAGAACATTGGGATTTAGGAACGCTCCCATCCAAATGCATCCTGAAGCTTCTTGGAAGCTTGATATAACCCTTCCTGAAGAGGAGCTGTTCAGGAATATGCGAAAAACTACGCGTTATCTTATTCGCAGGGCCCAGAGCAATACGGATATTGTTGTTGAAAGAAGCGAAACCGAGGAGGACTTGAGAATATTCAGCGAGCTTCATGCCAAAGTTTCTTCCCGCCAGCGTTTTGTTCCGTTTTCGTTGGAATATCTCCAAAAGGAGTTCGCGACCTTTTCAAAGAACAGTGAAGTTGCTCTGTTTTGGGCAAAACACAAAGGGGAGATAGGGGCAGGAGCGTTCGTGGTGTTTTGGTCTGGCATTGGGTTTTATCATCACGCCGTGTCATTGCCTGAATACGCCAAACTTTCTTTACCGTATCTCTTGCAGTGGGAGCTTATTAAAGAAGCCAAGAGGAGAGGATGCAAACTGTATGACTTTTGGGGGTACGTGAATCCGGAGACGCAGAAGAACCATCCGTGGGCAGGCCCCACTTTGTTCAAAATGGGTTTTGGAGGAAGGGCAGATGAGTATGTTAAAACCCAGGACTTTGTGCTGTCTTCAAAGTATTGGGTAACCTATGCATTTGAGTTATTGAGAAAACTCAAAAGAGGATTATGAGAAGAAGAAAGCTCAAGCGAATAAAGAGGCAAAGGCAGTTCTACCAATACAAGGCGTTTTGGATGTTTCTCTTGGTTGCGTTTTTGGGAGGAGGCATTGCGTATTCGCTGTTCCTTTCCCCGTGGTTCAAGATTATGAGCGTGCAAGCCCAAGGAGGGGATGAAGAGATCGAGGAGCAAATTGTTGTGAGAGTTGTTCCTCAGAACATATTCCTGTTTAACACGGAGAATCTTGAAGAATCGCTCAAAGAAGCGTTTCCCGAAATCACCGAAATTGTTGTTCGAAAAAAGCTTCCTCAAACCATTTCAATAGCATTCCAAAAGCGAGTAGGGGTTGCCGCATGGTGCAAAACAGGCCCGCCTGCCGGCAAGGCAGGGCAGTGTTTTAGCGTGGACGCGAAAGGAATTGTGTTTCAAGAAACGAGCCCCGAGAATGAGCTTGTAGTTTCTTTTGAAGGGAATCCAGCACTTGGAGAGCAGCTTATGGCGCAGGAGCAGTGGAACACCATTTTGGATTTCCAGAAGCGCGCGGAGAATCTCTTGGCATTCCGTGATTCGAACCTGAAATTCCGCTCCGTTGCCGTGGTTTCAGGAACACGGGTGGAATGGAAGACTTCAGAGCAATGGGAGGCGTACGCGAACCTTACAGAAAACTTGGAATGGCAATTGTTAAAACTGCAGGCGGTTTTGGAGAAAAAAATACCGCCCGAACGGCGTTCTTCTCTTTTGTATGTTGATCTTCGCTTTGGAGACCAGGCGTACCTCAAGTATCGTTAAGTTACATCCATCCTCTTTTTTTGAAGAATCCTATAACCGCAGCGGTTCCTATTATCATGACTCCTGCCACGATCCAGAAGCTGTAAGGATTGTTGACGAACGGATGGTCAAGGTTCTGGCCGAAGATGTTCGCGATAAGCATGGCAGGAAGAACGATGACGGAGAATATGGTGAGCACGCGCACAATTTCGTTCGTTTTGTGGGCCAAGAGGGAGTTATTGGTTTCTTCCAAAGCTCGCACCGTGTCTTTGTATGACTGCAAGTCGTTCTTCACTTGGCTCCAGTGGCCAATGAGATGGGAGAAGTAG
>JAUYJZ010000022.1 GCA_030698465.1 bacterium
GTTAGCGAGAGAAACAACTGTTGCCCATCTGTGGCCCCGCAAGATAACGTTGCTTCTGTTAATTTGGATTGCAGAGGAAATGGTAAACGTGCCTTCAGACAGCTGCACCGTGCCTCCACTGGAAGGAAGAGCGTCAATGGCGGCCTGGATTTCTACTTCGTCGGCGGTGCCGTCTGTTGCATAGTCGCACCGGTCCGTATCCTTGGCATTGCTCGCGCATACGGTAAAGGTCGGCCCGGTGGACTGCGCTGTTTTCTGCACGGTGGCGTCGTCAAACTTGAATCCGCCGGATGTTGACTCAACAATTCCAGCCACGGTGAGGGCCTGCGAAGGAGTAAGCGTGCCAATGCCGACGTTACCACCTGTAAATATGGCAGAATAGTTGTTCACGGCTCCACTTGGGGCTGCTACTGCCAAGCCATAGGAATTTGTGGCGGCTCCTGTTCCCGTAACATCTGCCGTTGCTATCTGAAGGCCATAAGCGTTGGTAAGGGTTTGGTTGGTGCCAGAAGAAGGAGGACCTGTAATGTACAGATTGGCAGCGTCCGTGGTGGTAACCGTAAGATTGGTGGCAACCAATACGGGCTGGGCAAAACTGGTGAATGCTTGGCTAGCTGCAGTGCCAGAATCTGCTGTGTTGTTGTCGGTGAATATTTGATTTTGAATTTCAAGAATACTGCCCGCTATTCCAGGGGTTCCAGAGAAATCAGCAGAGTTGAGAACAAAGGAATTAAAGGGATTGAGGGTTAAGTCCCCTGCCACAGTGGAAATAGTGGTGGCCTCCTGAAAGGTGGCGGTGTTTGCATAGATGGTAAGGGTGTCTGTGCCATTGTCTCCCAGAATGGTGTTTCCCTCCACGGTAAGGTCCCCTATAACGGTGGCGCTCCCCGTGGTGATGGAACCCTCCAGAATGAGGTTTCTGCCATAGATGTCGCCTTCAGCATCCACGGCAAAGACCACGCTCCCCCCCACTGCTGCTGTGAAAAGATTGCCGTCTCCAATAGAGCTTGCAGGATTAATGTACAGGGGGGCGTCGTCTTGATTCCAGGTTGCAGAACCCGTAACCCAGGCGCCGGTGTGAACTAGGGTAGGAACCCTTGTGAAAAGGGCCTGGCCGTTAAAGGTAAGGGTGTCTGCTGCGTCTCCCAGGGTGATGTCTCCGGTAAAGGAAGAAGTACCCTCTACCAAGAGGTCCCCCTGCAAGGTGACCTGCGCTGCTGCGATAACCGGGTTGTTGAAGGTAGAGGTTGCATTTACGGTGAGTATGTCGTTTGGGGTAGAGCCAATAACCGTATATCTTCCTGCAGAAAAATTCCTGCCCACAGAAAGGTCGGTGACCCCAAGGCTGTCAAAGATTCCCGGACCCTGAAATACATTGGAACCCTGGTAGTAAGCGGTTCCTCCCTGCTGGTAGACAACTTGGGAAACGCCTGGAGGACCTTGGAGTCCTGGGGAGCCAGCAGGTCCCGAAGGCCCTGCAACGCCCTGAAGACCCCGCGGCCCTGGAGTACCTTCCAGGGTTTTTATTTCGTCTAACTTTGATTCCAGTTCAGTGATCCTTGGTTCGACCAAGGATTCATCCTTGGCTAAACCAAGGTCCCTCGCTGGTCCCCACCAGGGTAAAAAGACAAAGTTTGCCACATCAGAAACAAAGTTTTGTATGGGGTCTACAATAATTCTAACAACCCCATTCACTACTGTATGCACTACATCCTCTGCGCTCTCATTGAGAGAAGTGTATCCTCGAACTATTGTGCTCCCAACCTCTTTTACTCCGAGGGCAAGGTTCTTTGCACCCTGTCTCAAGATCTGCAAAACAACTCGCCCTGCCTCCTGAACATTTTCTCCTCCTTTGCTCAACCATTCAAAGTATAAAGTTAGCCCCCGATACACTGCATTGTCCAGATTCTGGGAGACTGCTTGAATACCCTTGAGGTCTTCTTGAAGTCCTCTTTCAAGCCAATTGTTCCAGGCGCCATAGTCCTTCACGGCATTTTCTGGCAAGGAAACAATTCCTTGACGGAGCCATTTTATGTATTCTCTGGCAAGATCCCCTGCAGCTGCGGGGCTGGAGATGCCATGGCTAAATCCCTCACCAAAGTCTTGCTCAAAAGCAGGTGTTCGCCTTTTCAGCTCGCTGATTCCTAAGGGAATATTGCTCGCTGCGCTCCCAAATCCCTCTCCCAGATTTTGCACAAAGCCATCAAGGGCAGCCGCATGCCTGCTTGCTCCGGTGTTAAACCCTTCTGCAAATTGATTAACACTCAAAGCAAAAGTTCTTGCCGTCTTTAACGCAGCTTGGTCAAAACCTTCCCCCAAATCCTGTACACTTCCTGCAAGTTCGCGGCCCAACTGGTGCCAGGCATCCTTACCAAAAGCAGCTCCAGAGAAAAGCACAAACACGATTGCTGCTGTTGCAATACCAAATCGAAAAGCAGCAAACGGACTCACTGGAGCCCGCTGATGTATAACTTGAAGATCTTGTGCGGTTAACTCAATTGGAAGATTTTCTGGTGGAGATATTTCTTTGTGAATACCATTTCCTTTTTTGTGCTCCTTTACCTGTTCAATATGCCCAATATGTTCGATGTGCCCAATATGTTCGATGTATTCTTTCAGCCACTCATTCGTTGTCACCCAATTTCTTCCCAGCTTTATCGCTTTCAACTTTCCCTGTCTGGCACGCAAGCTCAAATACTCTTGCGAA
The DNA here is from genome assembly GCA_030698465.1 of bacterium. GTDB lineage: Bacteria > Patescibacteriota > Minisyncoccia > Minisyncoccales > UBA10102 > 01-FULL-49-22b. The sequence goes on from JAUYJZ010000022.1 coordinate 2,708, forward strand.
TGGTTGCAGAGTTCTGATGCCTTTTGCAAAGACAGGTATCCAATTTGTGTGTCTTTCTTGTGCATAACCTGTGGGATATTCTGGGGAAAAACGGTGTAAAGAATTTATCTTGACCCTTCACCTTTTGTAAAAGGTGAAGGGTTGACAAACATGGCTTTTTTGGTACACTAGAAACCGAAAACCTCAACGAAAAACTCCTTTTGCGGCCAAGCAGAGGAATGGATCGGGGGGGTTTTCTTTTTGCCAAGGAACTACTGGAATATATTATTACATTATCCGCGAAACAAAACCCCCCGTCAAGGGGGAATGTGTGGATAACCGATACGTATCGGTTTTAGTAGTCCGAGTGCTTTTTTATACTCAAAAGCAGCCCCAGTCCTGCATACATGGCAAGTAAGGAAGATCCCCCATAACTCACCAAGGGCAGGGAAAGACCAATGATGGGCAAAAGGCCCAGGTTCATGCCCACGTTCACTACAAATTGGAGGATAAACAGGGTAACAAACCCAGCCACAATGAGCCGGGGAAAGTTGTTTTGAGCTTGCAGACCGATTTTAAACATTCGGTACAGTAGGACTAGAAACATAAAAAGGAGCAAAATCACCCCAAAGAACCCAAATTCCTCTGCTATTGCGGCAAAAACGAAATCGGTCTGGGGCTCTGATAAGAATCCATACTGGGTTTGGCTGCCCTGCCCTATTCCTTGGCCTACAAGGCCTCCGTTGCCAATGGCAACCTTGGACTGGGCCTGGCTCCATCCAATGCCTAGGGGGTCCAATTCTGGCTCCACAAAGCTGATAATCCGAGCTTTCTGGTAGTCCTGGAGTAAAACACCCCATCCAAAAGAGAAAAGAACAGCAGCTATGGCAAGCAAAACAAGAAAATGGCGCAATTTAATGCCAGAAATAAGGAGAAGAACAACCCAAAGTATGGCCAGTAAAGAAGCGGAACCAAGATCTGGTTGAAAGAAGATAAGGAGGATTGGAATACCAAAATAAATACCTGATAGCAATATATGTCGTATTCGGTACATTTCAATGTGTCTAAGGGAGAAAAACTTTGCCATTAAGACAAGGAGCACGATCTTCACATATTCAATAGGATCAACGGAAAGACCTCCAATCTTATACCAGCTTTTTACCCCTCGTATTTCTGGGGCCAAGAAGAATAACCCTGCCAAGGCAAAAACCCCAAGAATCCACAAAATAAGAAGGAAATAAGGGTCATTTCTCAAAAGCCGGTAGTCAAACATGGATATCCCAAACATAACTACTATACCTATGCCGAGAAAGAAGATTTGCTTTTGAAAATTGCCAAAATCTTCAAGCCCAATTGATGAACTATATAGAGAAACAAGGCCAAAAATCGACAAGAGTATGGCAGTTCCGGCAATGGGCCAATCAATGCCTCGAAGCTGAGTGAGAACAGTGTTCATGGGGTGGTTTAATTTTAGGTGTATATAGTAAGAGATATCCCTATATTAAACTTCCTCCTATTTCCCGCTATTAAACAAATTATGCCACAGGTTAAACGTTTAAAACTAGGAAAATCAATCTAAAAAGAGATTTCTCCTCAATGTCTCTCCTTTATTGGAAAACTCCTCAATATAGTCTCGGTAATCCTCTCTGGTGGCAAAAAAATCCTCTCCTAGTATCTTTACAAGGTTCCCCCTGCCTTCCTTTGAAAGAAGGTGCGACACACGATTTCCAAACAAATCAGGAAAACTGGAGTAAGGATATCCAGACAAGGCCTCGGTACCAAGAATATCCATGACTCTCTTTATGTTAATGTATTTCACAATGCTCTCCAACTGTTTTGGGTTGATGATGGGGGCTGCCTTAAACCTGCCCTCAAACAGCGTCCCGGTTCTTTTGTTTTTCAGGTTGTAATACTTTGCAAAACCGAGATTGAGCTTTTGCATATACAAGGGAATCCCTTCTTTTTTTGCGGGAACCAATCCAAGATGGTACCGTTCTTTTCCCAAAGCAAAACTAAAAAGATGCACTAAGGGATCATGCTCTGCAACTACAAACCCTTTGGGAATTTCCCCGCCTTGCAAGAGGGCATTTGATATTTCAAAGATATTCTTTCGATAGAGATTAATCACTGGGCGCCCAACATTGGCGGCATACATTTGAAACACAAATCTGGCCCGATCTTCTTCCTTGCCAAAAATCTCCTTTCCCTCCATGGCCTTGCCTGAAATATGATAGGGACGGATTTTTTCTGTGAGAATCTCTTTTCGCTTTGGCATACATTAAGCATACCAAACAATAAACCGGCGTGTAAACCCTTCACCCACCTTTACACACCTGTGGGTGAAGGGTAAAGCCGGTCTCCCCCCTCTCGGTCAACTTAGTTCGGTTAAGTTTGCAAACTTAACCGAACTAAGTTTTAAGGAGGTGGAGAAATTCTTGTTCTGAAAGGATTTTAACGCCTAGTTTTTTAGCATCCTGGAGTTTAGAGCCGGGATTCTCCCCCACAATCACGTAGTCAGTCTTTTTTGAAACAGACTCAGATACGCTGCCCCCAAGTGTGCATATCTTTTCCTTTCCCTCTTCTCTGGTCATGGATTCCATGGTTCCGGTTAAGACAAAGGTTTTCCTGGTAAAACCCGGCTTTGCCAGCTTTGCCGAACGCTTTGGGTTTATAATCTTCACCCCTGCCTTCAATAATAGAGAGAGCATCTCTTGGTTCCCCTTGTCGAGGAACCACTCATAGATACTCTTTGCAATCACGCCACCAACGTCTGGTACCTTTTCTAACTCTTCCAGTCTTGCCTTTTTAAGCCCCTGAATACTCAAAAAATGCTCACCTAAGTCCAGCGCGGTTTCTTCCCCCACGTGCCTAATGCTTAACGCGAAAATAAAGCGGGACAAAGAAATGTCTTTTGCCTGATCAATAGCCTGTATAAGATTTTCAGCTGACTTTTCTTCAAAACGCTCCAAAGGAGCCAAATCTCCTTTTTGCAGTTCAAATATGTCGCTTGGTTGTGAAACCAGGTGTTCTGCCACCAGTTTGTCTATAATCTTTGGGCCAAGCCCCACGATATCAAAGGCCTTGCGCGAGGCAAAATGATATAAAAACTCTCTCTTTTGCGCCATGCACTTCTTGTTTTTACATCTCCACACGGCTTCCCCTTTAGGCCGAACCAACCTTGTTTTACATACAGGGCAATGGGTAGGCATTAAAATTGCCTTTTCTTTCCCGGTCCGGAGCTCCGAAATCACCCTTACCACAGCTGGAATAACGTCTCCTGCACGTTCTACCACCACGGTATCTGCCAGTTTCACGCCCAAGCGCTTTATCTCATCTGCGTTATGCAGAGTTGCCCTGGAAACCGTTACTCCTGCCAAAGCAACGGGTTCTAAAATCGCAACTGGCGTTATAGCTCCTGTTCTCCCTATTTGAAAGGTAACCCCTACAACCCTAGTGGTTGCCTGTTTCCCCGCAAACTTTAAGGCGCGAATACCACGAGGACTCTTTCCTGCTACACCCAAAGACCCAAATACTGTGTTGTCATTTACGCTCACCACTACTCCATCAATATGAAAAGGGAAAGAGTCCCGCTTCCTTTCTGTTTCTTTAAAGTAGGAAAAGACGGCTGTTTTGTCTTTGCAGATTCTGGCAGTGGAATCGGTCTTAAATCCAAGAGCAGCTAAGATCTCGTGCTCTTTTGCATGAGTCTTTTGCCCAAGGTCGCCTAAAAGATCATATGCCATAAACCGCAAGGGACGGGAAGCTGCCAGACGAGGATTAAGCTGCCTTATAGACCCTGCTGCCAAATTCCTGGGGTTAGCATAGCTAGACTTGAACTTCTCAAATTCTTTTTTTGCCATGTACACCTCTCCTCGAACCTCGAGGGTAAGAGCTTGCTTCAGTCGCAATGGGATACTTTCAATGGTTTTTAAGTTCTGAGTGACGTCTTCCCCTACGTTTCCGTTACCCCTTGTTGCTCCCAACTGCAAAACCCCTTTCTCATACCTCAAGGATACAGCAAATCCATCAATCTTTAGCTCGCAAAAGTATTCCAAGGCGTGGTTTCTTGCCCAGGGCAAGGATGTATCCTTGCCCTGGGCAAGGCGCTGGAGATATTCTTCCCATTGCGAAAACTCCTCTTGGGTAAAGATATCCTCAATAGAAAGCATCGGGGTTCTATGAGAAACCTTGCTGAACTTTGCCAAGGGCTCCCCTCCTACCCGCTGGGTGGGAGAATCTGGGGTAATGAGGTTTGGATACTGCTGTTCCAACAAAAAAAGCTCGTGTTTTAAAACATCAAAGGCCTCATCCGAGATCTCCTGCGTATCTTTGACGTGGTAAAGATACCGGTGCTTTGTAATAAGGGATTTTAACTTCTCAATCCTTTCCTTTGCCTCGGCTTTAGTCATAATATGTGCGTATTATAGCGCGAAAACACTATCTCGCCACTCGCACAGCCCTTCTCGCGTTCTCGTAGATTCCTGTTGCCTTCACGCAAAAGTTGTATCCCGGAGGATCCTCATCGGTACACCCTAGCTCTCCTGGACTCTCTGCTTTGAGCTGATAGCTGGCCCCGTTACTCAACACAAGGTCTTCTAGGGGAATACTCGCAAATTCTGTGACAAGACAGGGAGCATGACTCACTCCCACTTCCACCTCCAAACACACCGTATTATCAATATACAGAGCCCGTTCCAAGCCAGCTTCTGTGGCATAGAAGGCGAATACCGAGTATCCCATGCCACGCAGAATGCCAAGTTGAGAAAATAGCAGCGTGCTCACGCCAAAAGCAATACCCAAAAGAGCGGTCATTATCATAAAGGAAATGTAGAGTGAAACTCCTGTTTCGCTTGACTTATGACTGATGACTGATGACATATGACTCATTTCTGATAACCTATGATTGATGGCTTATGACCAGGTTGTTACTAGTCATTGGTCATTAGTTATTGGTTATTAGTTAATTGGGGACATCTACTTTTCTTTGAGAAATCGTGGTCTGTAGTTTAGCTTTAGGTCTTGCCTCGGGTTTTGAGCCCTGGCCCTCAATGGCAATGGAGAATGTCACCTTGGGCTGAAAATCATCGTCTTGTGATTCTCCTTCCAAGACAAACTGGAGCGAGGTGACCAGCAGATTGTCTGAGGTTAAGAAGGCTGGAGGAGCCGGGGGAATTGACTCTTGAATCCTTGCTCCCTGCAGCAGAAACTCCTGGCACTGGCTATTTCCGTTGATAAACATTATACCCTCTCCGTCATGCGTTATCTCATAATTCAAACCAGGTACCGAAAGACAGGTTGCCCCCAGGTCTTTCTGGGCCTGGCGAAGAACTCTGGTCATGTATTCCATCATAAAGGAGGTTTGGTCTAAAAGCTCTTCTGTGGCAAGAGAACTGCGCTGAGCAGCAATGCCGGCCAAGAGAAGGTTTACGGCCCCGCCAATAATCAAGGAAAACATAAACATGGCCACCAGAAGTTCTGGAATGGTAAATCCTTTTTGCCTCATGGTGCTTCAGGAAGCCAGTTATACAGTTCGGTTGCTGCTTTAATCTGATGCTCCCTGCCTCTCTCCTCCCACGTTACAATAACTGCAACCTCCAGGACTTCCGGAGAAGGCTCAAGAACCACAATACTCCTTTTAAAAAGCGTATTTTCTCCTGTGGTGTAGTTGTAGAGGCCGGAGCCGTATTTCAAAAACCTGTCTTGAGAAACCGCCAAAGAACCTGCAGTGTAGTCGGCCTCGCATCCGGATTGGCATCCCGTGAGGCTGTCGGTCCATTCTCCTCCGTTGCCCTTGTACATATTTAGAAGGTTGGTGTCCCGAATGTTCCTTGTGATTTCAACGCCTTCTTGCGCCAAATAGGCGGCCTGCAGCTGCAAGACCGCGTTGCCCGTAAAGGCCACGGTGCGCTGAATTAAGCCAAAGGCAGCTCCCGCTCCCATGGTCATTAAAAAAGCGGCTGCCAGCACTTCAATTAAGGTAAACCCCCCACCACTTTTATGCTTGGTTGAGGCTGTTTTGGATTCTTTTTCGAAGCTCTGTATAAGCATTTTTAAAACCTTTTAACCTCGTTTCTCTAATTCTAGCATCTTCTACGGAAACGTAGGA
>JAUYJZ010000046.1 GCA_030698465.1 bacterium
CCTACAATGGTGCCTTGGCACTCTGAAAAAAAGATATCTGTCTCTGAAGTAAGCTCTTGCTTCTTTTTAAGCAAGGGAGAAACCATTCTCAATGGTATCCCCGGGCTTTTTATAACAACATCATAGTTTTTAATAGCACTGAGATAGTCTATGCCCAGATGCAGCTTCACTCCTTTTCTTGGAAGATGTGCCAAGGTTTCTTTTTGATCAGCTACACCAAAAACCTTGCTCGGGAACTGTTTTCGCAAAAAGCGATAGACGTCTCTCCCCTCTCTTGCAAATCCCAAAATGAGTATCTTTTTGTTTTGCAATTCCTTTATGGTCATTTCACGCTTTCTTTCAAGATTGCTTTAAACCTTTGAGGGAGGAAATGCTGACTGTTCCAAGCATGCAATAAGGGATGGTCGCTTTTTGTCTGTAGAGCCAATGCAATTCTGCACTCCTTTGTCGTGCCCACGCACTCAAAGGGTTTGAATTTTCGTTTGCCGGTTAACTCATCAAGCAAGGGCTTTAGCTTTTTGTCTTTGAGCAAGTTTTTCTTGAAGATTGCAGTGGTTTTCTTTTCTCCGGCAAAGGGATACAGGGCGAGAAATACAAACAGACACTTTGAGCATTTGCCGCACCATTTCCCCGTTGGCTTCTTTCTTCCTGATTTTGTCTTGTTCGCTTCGTTACAGCTTAGAAAAGCAGAAAAGTACTTTGGATATCTTGAGAAGATTTTTGCTATCTGCAGCTCATACAAAGGACGCAAAAAGCTGAAGTATTCAATCTCTTTTGCAAGATATTTTTTTGCATATGCCCTAAATTTCTTTTCAAACTCGTAGGTTTTTGAATATTGGTGGTTAATCATCTTTCCCAGATACTTTACATTTCCTTCATTAGAGCTCCGCTCGTTAGAAGGGGCAATGTATTTTTGGTTAAAGATGACGGCACAGAGAAAGGAAAGAAAAGCAAGATAGGCAGAAAAGGGTGTGTGCCCATTGAGATATCCTTTGCGGTTAAGCTCCAGGAGCCGGGGATCAATGGTGCGCTGTACCACCACTGGTTTTCCTACCTTACCCAGGGCAAGGATGCGAAGTTGCTCTGGTTTTGGATTAAGAAGAAAAGGCCGTATTGGCATTCCTGCCTTTTTGAGCAGTTCTAGGGTAACGGCCGCATCCTTTCCCCCACCCACCGGAACCAGCGTCCTTTCTCTCAAACTTACTCTCGGTAAGGCAGCAAACTGACCGAGAGTAAGTTTTGTACTCGGCGAGGAGGTGATGGTGAGGAAGTTTTTCTTGGTAAACCCAGCACCAATTTTTTTAGAAAAATGGTGCTGGGTAAAGTTAATCTTGTTTTCAAAGAAGTACTCTCCCATTCCTTGGATGATGAGATCTTTGAACCAGGAGATTTGTTCTTTGTTTAGCGAACCTGCCTCAATAACAATCTCAGGGGAGCAGGTTGCCTTCCAGTAGCTGAGCATTTCAACCAAACCTAAATGAAAAACAAGATTCTTAATGTCTTGATGTTCTTTTGGCACATCTTTTATCACCACCTTGGGGGCAAAAGAAATATCCGGAGGTATTACAAAGTCAAAGGAGATATGGAGGTCTCTCCCGATATGTTTATATGTGTATCCTCGATAGAAAAACCGAGGATATTTTTTTCTTAGAGCGGTTGCATTCATATATTGTAATAATATTGTGCCGGTGCGATTTTTTACGCTCAGCAGGGACGCTTCGCTAAATCGCCCGTGAAAGCAAAGCAGTTTGCTTTCACCCAATGAGACGTATTGCAACTCCGACAAAAGCAGCGACAATCCCCACAATCCAAAATCGCATGGTTACCTTAGTGGAAGGCCAACCCTTGCCTTCAAAGTGATGATGGATGGGGGCTGCCAAGAATACTTTTTTGCCTTTTCTTAGTTTCTTTGAGGCAACCTGGATGATGACGGAACCCGATTCTGCAACCAAAAGAATGCCAATAATAGGCAATACCATGACAGAATCGGTGAGAAAGGCGACAACGGTTAAGGTTGCGGTTAGTCCCATAATGCCTGTTTCTCCCATGTAGAAGCGAGCCGGTGGAATGTTGAACCACAAGAAAGCAAGCACAGCCCCGACAATGGCAAAACAAAGGGTGGCCAAGTCAATCTGTTGTTGGGAAAGGGAAATTAATCCATATGCGGTAAAGATGGAGGCGAAAGCCCCGCCAGAAAGTCCATCAATGCCATCAATGACTCCCCCGGAATAGGTGGCTAACATGACCAAGACAAAGAAAGGAATCATGAGCCACCCTAAAAACACATCTCCCACAAAAGGAACATAAACTGAGTCCCAGCCTAATTTGCCAAAGAACCACCATGCACCAGCAAGGCCGATAAGGGAGACTAGGGTGAACCTTAACCTTAAGGACAATCCCCCTGCAGTATACTTGCTTATCTCTTCCCATAGAGAACGAAGAAGGCGGTTGGTGGGGGCAGAAAGAACCTGGAGAATGTCATCTAAAAATCCAACTGCAGAGGCTGCAACCAGGGTTGCTAAAGGCAACCAGGTCTCAGATCGTGAAAAGAAATTAAGTTCTTTAAACCAGGGGTTTCCTGTCTTTGACAAAAGAAAGAAGACCAAAGCAAGGAGAGGGGGCGTTATCCAAATCAATACTCCTCCGAAGCGAGGCGTCTTTATTTCTCCTTCCTGGTGGAACTTTTTAAAAATTGGGAGACCTCCGCCTCCCATTGCCTCTTGTCTCACCTGTTTTCGCCAGAGTTTGTATTTGTATAGAATAGTGGTGAGCCATGGGGTAAGGAGAAAAGCAACCAAAAAAGCGGAACTCGCCATGAGAGCAATCTTAATGACCGAAAAGGAAAGCAGAGGAATCATTTCTTAAAAGCTGTAGGAGTTAAAGACCCAGTTCACTAGATTTTGCATGTCTTTGAATCTGTTGCCCGAGCCCAAAATTACGTTCACCAAGTATCCCTTCCCTTTGGGGCTTTCCAGCACCAAGACAAGAGCTCCCCCTGCTTCAGGTGTCCAGCCGGTCTTTCCTCCCAGTACTTTGGTGGGCCAACCATTCGTGGATAAAAGTTCGTTGGTATTTACCATGGTGTGGTGGAATTTCCCATTTGTTGTGTATAGAGGATATTCTTTAAGCCCCAGAATTTCAAACACAGAGGGATAAAAAGTTTTAAGAGCTCTGGTGAGTAAAAAGAGGTCTCGGGCAGTAGAATAATTCACGGATTCCTCGGGAACGTCGGGGTCCAGTCCTGCGTGGTTCACAAAAAAGGTATTTTCCAGGCCCAGAAACTCGGCTTCCTGATTCATTAAGGTAAGAAAGTTTGCCATGCCTATTTTTAAAGCAAAGGCGGCAGAGGCGTCATTAGAAGATTCCATGAGCATGGGATGCAAGAGATCAAAATGTGTGAATCGATCTCCCTCCCGCAACTGCCCAAAGTTTTCTTCCTCAAGAACTGCTGCTCGAGAAATGACAATCTCGTCTTCCAAAGGATAATGGCGGGCCACCACTAAAGCCCCCATGAGTTTGGTTAAAGAGGCAATGGCAAGCTTTTTGTCCGTGTCTTTTTCAAAGAGAGATTTGGTTTCTTGAGTTCCTTCATTTACAAACAAGGAAAGCGCAGACGAAGCCCCTAGTTCCAATAAGGCCGCACCCTGCCTTTTTATAGGCAACACTTCTTGTACCTTGGCCTCCAGGGCTGCCTGGGCAGCGAATATTTGGGGGTTGCTGGCAAGTTCAGACCACAAAAAGAAGTTCTCTAAATGATTTCCCGCAACGTTTACCGTCCACCATAAAGGCAAGCTCAAAACAAACACACCGAGAAAGATTTTGAGGTTGACGGTCATTTTTTCTTCAATTTCTTCTTTGTTACCTCAAGGTGAAGTTCTTTGAGCTGTTCTGGGGAAACTTCACTGGGGCTATTCATCATTAAGTCTTGAGCATCCCCTGTTTTTGGAAAAGGAATAACCTCTCGGATATTAGGTTCGTTAAGCAATATGGCAAAGAGTCGGTCAACACCTGAAGCAATCCCTCCGTGGGGCGGAACCCCATATTCGAATGCCTCGAGGAGATGTCCGAACTTTTCTTTCACATCCTTTGTTTCATTCCCCATTGTTTCAAATACAGCTTGGAGCATGTCTGGCCGATATGTTCTCAAGCTCCCCCCTGCAATCTCGTATCCATTGAGCACGAGGTCATATTGGAAAGCAAGAATACGTTCTGGATGTTTTCTAATTTCTTCAATGTCCTCTGTTTGGGGACGAGTGAAAGGATGATGCACTGCATCCCATCTTTTTTCTTGTTCTTTCCATTCAAACATTGGAAAATCAACGACGAATGCAAAGGCAAGCTCGTCTGGATTGTTTTTGTCTTTTCTGAGATCCGGCTTGTCTGATTGATACTTTTCCATTACTTCCTTGTATGAAAGCCGGGGGAATGGGTTTTCTTGAATCTTCTTTTCTGGGAAGAGTTCACGAATCAATCCTGTATACAGGCGTTCTAGCAATTGGAGAATTTCTTCCTGGTCGGCAAAAGACATTTCAATGTCGAGCTGGGTGAATTCTGGTTGCCGGTCTGCTCTTGGGTCTTCATCTCGAAAACATCTCACGATTTGAAAGTATCGTTCTACCCCCGCCACTTGCAAGAGCTGTTTGTACTGCTGTGGGCTCTGGGGAAGAGCGTAGAATTTCCCTGGATAGAGACGTGAGGGAATAAGGTAATCTCGCGCACCCTCTGGAGTAGATTTGCTGATAACTGGAGTTTCCACCTCAGTGAATCCTTCTTTAAGCAAGGTTTCTCGCATGTATTGCAAAGATAGGTTGCGCATCTTTAAGTTGCGCTGCATTCTCGGCCTTCTCAAGTCAAGATATCGGTATTGAAGGCGTTTTTCCTCACTGATATCATAACCATCCTTTTCAATATCAAAAGGCAGGGTTTTCGCTTGAGAGAGCACGGTAAGTTTTGAGGCGGCAATCTCAACTGAGCCAGTAGAAAGTTCAGGATTCCTCATATTCTCTGGCCGTTCTTTCACCTCCCCCTCTATCTCTACCACCCATTCTGGGCGAACAGGTTCTACTTCTTTTGAGGATTTGAATACAATTTGAACTATTCCTGCTCGGTCTCTGAAATCCAAGAAAACCAGTTTTCCATGGTTTCTTCTTGTTTGAATCCATCCGGCTAATTTCACCTTCTCCCCTACCTTTTTTGGGGTTTCTATTGTGAGAATTCGTTGCATAAAATATAAACTATCCTTGAGGTAGGATAGCATAAAATCTCGGCAATTCAAACTCTTAAAAAACAAGAGGACCACCTTGTGGGGTAATCCTCTTGTTGTATAAACCCTTACTTAGATTCCTGTATTTCCTCCTGTAAACGAACCTGGAGGTGGTGGTGGAGGAGGTGGAGGAGTCGGCCGCTGCGGTGGTGGAGGAGGTATAAAGGGTGACCTTGGAGGTGCCATAGGAGGAGGCGGAGGAACTGGTCTTTGAGGCTCCGGCCTCATTGGTGGCATTGGAGGAGGAGGTGTTTGAGGCATCTTAAAGGAAGGAGGTTGCGGTCCCTGCGGAGTTTTTGGAGGATTATCCCCTCCCCTGCTCTTTGCCAGATACCATACTACGGCCGCCACCACCACGATGACAACGAATATTAAAAGAATAGTCATGAATATGTTTTGTTATTTATACGTTCTCGACCTCTTCTCTTATTTTCCCCCTGAAGATATGGCGTGTCAACCCTTCACCTTTTGAGAAAGGTGAAGGGTCAATCGCAGGGTAAGGTTTTGGTAGATGTCTCCTGCTCCCATAACCACAACAACCTCTCCTCCTTTGAGGTTTTCTTGAAGGTATTTCTCCACCTTTTTAAAGGATGGGATATAGGTAATATTGGGTAAGCAGTGTTTTGTATTAAGTAGGGCATGCGTGAGCTTTTGTGCAGAAACCTTTTGTTTAATCCCTGGATCCTCCCTGCCCGCCACATAGTAGATGCTGGTTAAGATCAGTTTTTCTATTGGGAGACGCGAGAGGACAGCAACAAATTCTTTGAAAAGATAGTAGGTACGCTTATATTGATGGGGCTGAAATACAAGCCAAATCTTTTTCTTGGGCCATTTTTCTCGTGCGGCTTTAAGGGTGACCCGCACTTCAGTTGGATGATGCCCGTAGTCTGAGACCAAGGTATAGGGCACGGGATTTTTGAGGTGAAAAATCTCAAATCTTCTCCATGACCCCCGATATTCTTTTAAGGCTTTGTAGCTCTTTTGGTCCGGGATGTTGAGATAACGGGCAACAGCCAGTGCGGCTAAAGCATTGGCAACGTTGTGTTCTCCCGGCACCTTCAAAACCTTTCGCAGTTTGTTCGCATCTTTCTGTGAAAGTGAATATCCTTTCTTGTTAGGCAAGGAACGCAGTATCTGTTGTATGTTTTTGTCATCACTGTTTGCAATTGTTATTGCGTCTTTAGGGAGGGCAAAAAGATATTTTTTGAACGTGGAAAGAATATTTTTAAGAGAGCCATATGTTTCCAAGTGGTCTTTTTCCAGTGTGGTGAGAACCATAATGCGAGGCGTGTAATGGAGGAAAGATTTTGCGTACTCATCTGCTTCAATGACCAGATACTTACTTTTGCCAACCCTGCAGTTTGACCCTTCGACGTTGCTCAGGGTCAACCCTGAACTTGTTGAATGGGTTGAGTTGCCAAATTCTTTGACTTTGGTTCCCACAATGACCGTAGGATCCAGGCCAGCCTTTACTAGCAAGAGTCCAAGCATGGCAGTAGTGGTGGATTTTCCATGGGTTCCCGAAACCGCAATGGTGTAATGGTTTCGCGTGAGTTCTCCCAGGGCCTCAGGATATGAAAGTTCAGGAATCCCCTTTTTTCTTGCAGCTGCCCGTTCTACATGGTTTTTTTGTACCGCAGGGCTAAAGACAATCTTTGCGGTGTTGTTTTTTACCAAGGATTCCTTGGGTTTCCCAATATGAATGGTAGCTCCCAGCTTTTTCATCTGCTGCGTGATTTCGCTTGCCACCAGGTCGGAACCTGAAACCTGCCATCCCTTTTTGAGATAGTACTTTGCTAAAGCTGATACTCCTATTCCTCCAATGCCGATGAAATGGATTCTCATAACGAAATGCTTTCAAGTATTATATACTCTGCCCCTCCTTGTTTAAGCTTGCTTTCCATGATTGAGAAAGAGGAGACAGGTACCTCAAGAGAAATTTCCTCATTAATTTCAGGTCTTTCTTCAGGTTCTATTTTACGAAACTCCCACTCCTTGAGACGAGCCAGGGTAATATGCAGAGAGAATGGTTGTTCCTCTTTTTGCCCCAACGCAGCTGCAAGATCTTTTTTAAGGGATAAGAGTTCTTTTGATTCTTTTCCTTTTACCCATATCATTTGTGCTTGCGGTTCGATTGGTTCATATGCAATTTGAGAAAAAGACAGTGAAAAGGGTTTGTGGTGCAAAGCCACCTCTCGCGTAGTTTTTTGCACACTCAAAAGTTCTTTGTCTGATGTGTTGCCCAAGAATACCAAGGTAATGTGGAGATTTTCTGGTTTTGTCCACTTTGCGGGAATGTCTGGCCATTTCTCTTGGTATCTCAAAAGTTCTTTTTTTATCTCTTTTGAGAGGTTGATTGCAAGAAAGATGCGGTGCATCATAGGTTGAATTTTAACACAAAGAGCACTAAGATAACATCATGGTAAGGCCAAAGCCCGCCTCATCGGTGGGTGCGCCAAAGAGGCGCAAAAAAAGCAAAAAGCTCAAAGAAGAGAGTGACATTCAGCAGGTGGTGAATCATTACTTCTCTACCAAGGGTTTGAGTTTGGAAAAGCTTAAGGAAGATGCCAGGAAAAAGAAAATCCTGTATTCACGGTATGTGAGGCCGGCTCGTGACCTCATTCTTTTGGCAGGTTCCGTGAAAAAAGCAACGGATGCCATAAGTAAGGTGGCAGAATGGGCAAGCTCAAGAAAACTAGACTACACCATAGAGACGGTGTTTAAACGCTGGTTGGAGTTGGACAGACTAAAACCAAAAGAGGTAGTGAAAAAACCCTTTTTTAGAGATAACCCCATGGTGTGGTCAGAAAGCAAAAAGAAGTGGTTTGCGGTGACCCCCGATGGAGAGTGGTTGGAGTTTGCTGCAGAAGAAAAAGATATTGAATGGAGAATTGTTCCATGAATACGGTATTTTTTGGAACCCCAGAGTTTGGGGCAATCATTTTAGAGAAACTCATTGAAAAGAACTTAAAACCTATTTTGGTAGTGACCGCTCCAGATGAGCCGGCGGGTCGAAAGCAGCTTGTCACTCCCTCACCGGTTAAGGTTGTGGCCCAAAGGCATACTATTCCTGTACTACAGCCAGACACTCTGAATCAGGATGTTGTATTCAAACTGCGGGAAGTAAAAGCAGAGCTTTTTATCCTGGCCTCCTATGGGCGCATTATCCCAAAAGAAATCCTTGCCCTTGCTTCAAAAGGGGCACTAAATGTACATCCCTCTTTACTCCCCAGGTATCGCGGTCCTTCTCCTATACAGTCTGTAATCCTACAAGGTGAGGAGAAAACAGGCGTCACTATTATTCTCATGGATGAGGATATAGATCACGGTCCCATTCTTGCTCAGCGAGAGTTTGCAGAGCACATTGGAGAAATGACGCAGGAAGAACTAAAAGAAAAGCTTGCAGATGTTGGGGGAGATCTTCTAGTAGAAGCCGTTTTTAAGTGGCTAAAAGGAGATATTGCTCCTCAGCCCCAAAATCATGGCTTGGCAACCTTTACCAAGAAAATGAGCAAGGAAGATGGCAAGATTGACTGGAAAGGAGAGGCCTTGTATATTGCAAGACAGATTCGTGCCTTTAACCCCTGGCCGGGCACGTTTACCTTCTGGAATTCCCGGTTGCTCAAGATATTAAAGGCAAGCATTGTGGATTCTCCAGGATACGATTCCTTCGCACCCGGCTCCATGTTTTCCTTGAAAGGAAAGCCTGTGGTTGCAACCGGAAACGGAGCCTTGATGCTAGAACGCATACAGCTGGAAGGAAAGAACCCCGTATCCGCGAGAGATTTTCTTCTTGGACACAAAGATTTTATTGAAGCTAAACTTTCTTAGTCTCATGCTATCTCATATTGAATTGAAAAAAGGAATCACCTTTGTGTATGAGGGTGCTCCCTATCTTGTGCTGGAACATGCACCGATGTTTAAAGGTAGGGGAAGTTCTGTCATGCAGGTAAGGCTCAAAAACCTAAAGACCGGGAATGTTCTCAGTCGCAG
>JAUYJZ010000029.1 GCA_030698465.1 bacterium
CAAAAGATCACAGGACCGAGGTGGAGACAGCTAATGTACAGGCGGTCTTTGACGGAGACCTTGACCTGTTTATCAAAAGTGAAGTGAAAGCCGCAGTGCAATGATAGAGTTTCAAAAGGTCAGTAAAATTTATCCTCCAGAAAGCGCAGCTGTCAGGGATATTTCCTTTAAAATAACTCAAGGAGAGTTTGTATCCCTGATAGGGAAGTCGGGAGCTGGAAAATCTACCTTGCTGGAACTTTTCTTAAGAGAAGAATTCCCCACAGAGGGTAGGGTTTTATTCCAGGAACAAGACGTGCACCAAATTCCAGACCGGCACCTTCCCGAGTTTAGGAGAAAGGTGGGAGCCGTATTTCAGGATTATAAACTCTTGCCACAAAAGACCGCCTATGAGAATGTAGCATATGTCATGGAGGTAATGGGGGCTAGCGAGGAAGATATTGTCAGAGACGTATCTGAGGTATTGGAGATTGTGGGATTGATTGACAGGGCGCATCACTACCCGGCACAACTTTCCGGAGGAGAGAAGCAAAGGGTAGCCATTGCAAGATCCCTGATTCATCGCCCAGATGTGATTATTGCAGATGAACCAACCGGGAACCTAGACCCTTATCATACAAAAGATATTATCGGTCTTTTGGTAAAGATTAATGAGTTAGGAACCACTATTATTTTGGCAACGCATAATAAAGAAGTGATTAACCGCTTGGGAAAGAGAGTGCTTACCCTGGATGCGGGAAGGTTGGTGAGGGACGAAGAACGAGGCAAATTCATGATTTAATTCTTTATTGTATGACGGCAGTTTTTCAAAGAGTACTAAGGTCTGGATGGGAAAAGTTTGTGCGGGACAAGAGTTCTTCTGGAGCCGCCCTCTTTGTTATGGTCATTGTTCTTTCAGTGGTAACTATGCTCTTTTTCTTGCAGGGCATAAGTTTCTTTTTAATAGCAAGTTTGGAAGAAAGCGTAGATATCAGCACATATCTGAGTAACGAGGCAACGGACGAGGAAGTATCTCAGTTAAAAGAAGAACTGGAGTCTGTTCCCGAGGTAAAAGAAGTAAAATACGTTTCCAAAGAACAGGCCTTGGAAAGTTTTGTTGCAACGCACAAGCAAGATGAGGTGGTTTTAGAATCTTTAGATATTGTTGGTCAAAATCCTTTGTTGGCTTCCCTTAGCATTAAGGCATTTCAGACAAGCCAGTATCCTGCCATTTCTCAATTCTTAGAAAATACTCCCTTGGCTTTTATCATCAGCGATGTCGATTACTTTGACCGGGCTCCTGTTATTAACCGACTTTCTTTATTGACCGAGGGCATTCATACCGCTGTGTTCTTTTTTATTTTGGTTGCGGCCTTCATTGCAATTTTGGTTGTCTTTAATACGATACGCCTCACCATTTATGGCTCTAGAGACGAGATTGAGATTATGCGTTTGGTTGGAGCTTCCAACTGGTTTATTCGGGGACCTTTCATTATTCAGGGTATGATTGTTGGGGTTTTAGCCACCCTTATCACCACTCTGCTGTTTTTCCCTTTGACCTTGTTTGTGGGATTAAAACTCCAGGCCTTTGCTCCTGGATTTAACCTCTTTTCCTATTTTACTTCCAACCTTTTTCTCATTTTGCTTTCGCAGCTTTTGGTGGGGATAGGGCTTGGGGTGGTTTCGGGCTTAATTGCCATTCGAAAGTATCTTAAGGCCTAGATTTTTCTCATAAAGTACGATACACTATCTCCGTATTCCGGGATCATCTAATGGTAGGATAGCGGACTCTGAATCCGTTCATCTTGGTTCGAATCCAAGTCCCGGAGCAGTCATGTGCTAAGTCAAGTGACCGAGACCCCTAGCTGTGCAAGTCCGACATGCACGCACATTCAGGCCTCCCGCTACATCTCCACAGAAGAACTAACCCCTTTCTTTTACGAGCAGTAAAGATGTTCTAACTTCGTTCGGTAGCCCCAGCACTTGACACTGTATATACAATGAGTATACTTAAAGCATGGGAACGCTTAATATAAGGATTGATAAAGATATCAAGGCAAAGGCAAGAAAAACACTGTCTGCTCTGGGTTTGGATACTTCAACCGCAGTGCGTATTTTCTTGCATCAAGTTGTGGCTGAAAAAGGACTCCCTTTTATTCCCACAAGAAATCCTGCAACTATCCGTGCACAATGGGATAAAGAAGTTGCTAACGCTAAAAGAAATAACCGCAGCTATAATACTGCAAAGGAAGCGTTAGCTGATCTCTAGGATGTATAAAATTGTTCGCACAAAGAGTTTTGAACGTTCTTATAGAAAATTAAAGAGGTCAGGTATCAAAAAACAGATTGTTGACGATATAACGAATATTATTGATACTCTGGCGTCAAAGAAATCATTGTTGCCGAAACATCAAGACCACAAGCTTACCGGATATTTTGAAGGGTACCGTGAATGCCATGTACGTCCAAACCTGCTCCTCGTGTATCAAATTGACCACGGCAATCTTGTGCTCGTGCTGGTTGATATAGGGTCTCATCCTTATCTATTTGGCTAAATCAAGCTCTCATTTCGTCCAGTAGCACCAGCCAAAAACCTCGCTGTTTTCTCGCTTCTGCGAGCAGAGTAGCATGCCCCCAAGAAAGGGGGTTTTGCTTGTGGAAAAACATGTGGACAATTGGTTGATTTGCTTCCCAGATTTGCTATTCTAAATAAAGGTGAATATACGGAGATTTTTATACCAACATTGCATGAAAAATAAAGGGAGATTTTTCTTCCTCGTTTTGGTACTTTTTGCTGGCATATCGTTTGTGCTGCCTTTTGTTGCGCAAGCTGCTCCTGGAGTCCCAGAAATATTGATTCAACAAGGCCGTCTACTTGATTCTGGCGGCAACCTGCTTGGAGGCACGGGAACAAACTATTGTTTCCGGTTTTCCGTTTGGGACGTTTCCACAGGAGGAACCCGCAATCCTAACCAATTATGGCCTTCGGCATTTGCGGTTCCTTCTACCATGACCATTGAAGTAAAGAGCGGGGTTTTCTCGGCTGGCATCGGGGATACCGTTGCCGGAGGTGATACTCTCAATTTTAATTTTCAAGACAACGATACGGTTTATCTAAATGTTGAGATTGCAGCCCAGTCAGGAGGTTCTTGCGCAGGGGTAAGTTCTTTTGAGACGCCTGATCCGCGCCAGCGCATTGGAGCTGCGGGATACGCACTAAACGCAAACACCGTGGGAGGATTTACTCCTGCGCAGTCTGCAACCGGAAGTCAGATTCCTGTCTTGAGCTCTGGAAATCTTGCTCTTGGTGGCACGAATCCCCAACTTAATGTTACCGGTGGCAACACCTTAACCTTGCAGGGGGGAGCTGGAACCGGGGCTATCCAATTTTTCTCTTCTGCAAACAATATTACTTCTGCCGGTGCTCTAACTATTGCAGGAGGACTTACTTCCACTAGCGCAACCATTGGAGTTGCGGGTACTGCCACAGGAACTCTTTTATTAAAAGGCACAACCTCTGGCACGGTAACTCTCACTACCGCAGATGCTGCAGGAACATATACCCTGACCCTGCCTACCGCAGTTGGGGGGGGTAGGAACAGTCCTTACCGATGCAGCAGGAAATGGGGTGTTGAGTTGGACTACTCCTGCAGGAGCAGGAGACATGACATTAGCTGGAGTCCAAACCGTTACCGGAGCTAAAACCTTTGGAACCATTGGGGGTCCAGTTGGCAAGTTTATCCTTGCAGGCTCCACTTCAGGTTCCACCATATTGGATGCCTCTGCAGTGGCAGGAGCAGGAACAGTAACTCTGCCAACCACAGGAACCCTTGCAACCCTTGCAGGTACCGAAATTCTTACCGGCAAAAGCATTGCAGCCACCCAAATCACTGCAGGCACGTTTGCCGTAGGCACGTATTCCTTTGCAGGGTCTACCAATTCTGACCTTGGCATTGTTACCACCGTGGACGTAAACGGAGGAACCATTGATGGAGTAACCATTGGCGGAGCTGCAGCAGGAGCTGGAACCTTCACCACCCTTACAGCTAACGCAGCTTCTTCCTTAACCTTGGGAACAGGAAGCTCGGCAGCCGGTGCCGTTATTTTCCAAAACGCCACAAACGCTAACACCGTAACCTTGCAATCTGGAGTGACAGGTACCACGTATACCTTAACCTTGCCCACAGCTGTAGCTGCAACTACTGGTTTTGTTCTAACCTCAACTGATGCCGGAGTTCTTTCTTGGGCGGCCCAAACAGGGGGAGTACCGACCACCATTACCGTGGCGGACGAATCGACTGACGCCACTTCTTTCATTGCTTTCTTTACCGCGGCCTTCGGAGACCTTGCGCCAAAGACGGCAGCTGGTTTAACATTTGATGCCACGACCGACACCTTAACAGCTACCGCTTTTTCTGGACCTTTGACCGGGAACGTGACTGGGGATGCTTCTGGTTCTGCGGCTACGGTTACCGGAGCAGCCCAAACAGCCATCACATCTCTTGGAACCTTAACGAGTCTGGCTGTAGCAGGCAATGTTACCGTAACGGGCACACTGCAATCAGGTGCTGCCGCGGGAACCAATGGACAGCTAACCCTTACAGGTTCAACTTCAGGAACAGGAGTTATTAAAGT